>NZ_NFKB01000078.1:0-9399 GCF_002160175.1 Faecalibacterium sp. An192 | reverse complement strand
CCTGAATGTGGCTGTATTTTCTGGGCATAGCAAAGACCTCCTGTAGTAGTTTTATTCTACCACAGGAGGCCTTCTTTTTTCACTGTCTACTTTTACTGGAGCGGTTCACGGCGCGGGGCTTGCTTTTTGCAGCGTGGTCTGTTAGGATGGACCGTACAGGGGAGGGGAGAAGATGAAATCCATGCTTTTGGTGCGGCCGGCTCCGGAGTATGCTGAAGCCATTGCTGACTTTCGCCGGGAATGTCTGGACGCCGGCAGCCGGATGGATGGCTGCGGTCCGCTGCGCCGGATGGAAGACCCCATGGACTGGGTTCGTTACTGCCAGGCCTGGGACACCGATGGACCCTTGCCGGAAGGGGTGGACTGGGTGCGCTCCACCCAGTTTTTGTACATTCGGCCGGAGGATGGGAAGATGGTGGGCACCATCCAGGTGCGGCACAGATTCAATGACTTTCTGGCCGCCTATGGCGGGCATATCGGCTACTCGGTCCGCCCCTCCGAGCGGAGGAAAGGCTACGCTGCCCGGATGCTGCAGGACACCCTGCCGTTCTGCCGGCAGATCGGCCTGGAAAAGGTTCTGATCAGCTGCCGGACCGACAATGTGGGCAGCCGAAAGACTATTCTGGCCAACGGCGGAGTCTATGAATCCACCGTCTTTGTGGCGGGCCGGGATGAAGAACTGGAGCGCTATTGGATTGATCTAAATAATTTCCAAAAATCCGAAAATTGTGATTGACAATTTGTCCTGGGCTTGGTATAATGAATTGCTGTCTGTAAAGACGGCCCCGCGAAAGAAGGTCTTTTGCGGATCCTTGGCCTCATTGGAGGCCCTTAAGTCCAAAAGGAGGTGCACAAAAATGGCAAAGTACGAAACCATGCTGATTACCACCGCCACCCTCGACGAGGAGGCTACCGCCGCTCTGGTCGGTAAGTTCAAGACCCTGATCGAGGCCAACGGCACGATCGATTCCATCGACGAGTGGGGCAAGCGCCGTCTGGCATACCCCATCAACGACGAGAACGAGGGCGTCTACACTGTGATTAACTTCACCAGCGAGCCCGACTTCCCCGCCGAGCTGGACCGTGTGTACAAGATCACCGAGGGTGTCATGCGCTCTCTGATCGTTGCAAAGGAAGACTAATTCCACCGGGTACAAGGAGTCCTGTCTTATGTTGAATGTTGTTGTCATCATGGGCCGCCTGGTGGCGGACCCCGAGCTTCGCACCACCACCAACGGGATCAATCTGGCGCGGTTCCGCATCGCATGCGACCGCAGCTACTCTCGTCAGAGTGAGCAGCGTCAGACCGATTTTCTGGACGTTGTGGCCTGGCGCCAGCAGGCGGATTTCGTCTGCAAATACTTCCAGAAGGGCAGCCTGATCATCATTGAGGGCAGCATCCAGACCCGTCAGTACCAGGACAAGAGCGGCAACAACCGCACTGGTGTGGAGATCGTGGCCA
This sequence comes from Faecalibacterium sp. An192, assembly GCF_002160175.1. Lineage (NCBI taxonomy): Bacteria > Bacillati > Bacillota > Clostridia > Eubacteriales > Oscillospiraceae > Faecalibacterium > Faecalibacterium sp. An192. The sequence continues at coordinate 7,937 of NZ_NFKB01000078.1, read as the reverse complement.
ACAACATCAACTTTGGCGGCCCCAAGAACTCCGGAACCAATGGAGGCGGCTCGGCATATCCTGCCAGCCAGCCCCGCTCGAACGCTCCGTCTGCCCGTCCGTCCTCCATTGAGGCGGTCCCCAGCTATTCGGCAGGGGATACCGATGACTTCGCCGTCATCGACGACAGCGACGATCTGCCGTTCTGAGCGTCCATCTCGACTGAAAAATTCAAACAGGAGGTAAACCAGCAATGGCTTTTGAGAAGAACGAAGGCTCTCGCCCCGCACGTCCCGTGCGCCGCGGCCGCAAGAAGGTCTGCAGTTTCTGCGTCGATCGTATTGACGAGATCGATTACAAGGATGTTGCTCGCCTGCGCAAGTATGTTTCTGAGCGTGCAAAGATCATTCCCCGTCGTGTGACCGGCACCTGCGCTTATCATCAGCGCGCCCTGACCGTGGCCATCAAGCGTGCTCGTCACGTTGCTCTGATGCCCTACGTCAGCGACTAATCGCTCACAACCCCAGTTCAAAACAATCAGCAAATCAGCAATCAGCAATGAACGCCGCCCGTTTCACGATGGGCGGCGTTTTTCTGTGATTTGCAGTGACAGCAAAAAGCCCATCCCCGGTCAGGGGATGGGCTTTGTCTATCTGCGACGGAATCAGGCGCTCACAGGGTCTTGCAGAACTCCTTGAGGTAGGCCCGGAAGGCCTCGCCGATTTCGGGGTGCTGAAGGGCCATTTCCACCTGGGCCTGCACCACACAGAGCTTGTTGCCCATGTCGTAATGCTTGCCGGTGAATTCCACGGCGGTCATGCCGCCCTTGGTGCGGGCGAATTCAGCCATGGCGTCGGTCAGCTGGATTTCGCCGCCGGCGCCTGGCTTGGTAGCCGCCAGCAGGGGATAGATCTTGGGGGTCAGCAGCACCCGGCCGAGAATGGAATAGTTGCTGAACTCCTGGCCCTTTTTGGGCTTTTCGATCATGTCGTCCACAAAGAAATAGTTGTCCCGGATGGGGGTGGTTTTGAGGCTGCAATAGCGGCTCACATCCTCCCAGGGCACTGCCGAGACGCCGGCGGCCGGACGGCCAAAGGCTTCATAGGCGCGGATCAGCTGGGCACAGACGGGGTCTTCGCCCACGATGACATCGTCGCCATAGATGACCACAAAGGGATCGTCTCCGGTAAAGGGCTGCGCCATGCTCACGGCGTGGCCCAGACCGAGGGTCTGCTTCTGGCGGACAAAATAGATGTTGGCCAGGTTGGCAATGCCGAGGCATTCCTCCAGCATTTTTTCCTTGCCGGGGGCAGCCAGTTTGGCTTCCAGCTCGGGGCTGCGGTCAAAGTGATCTTCGATGATGGTCTGGCCGCGGCTGAGAATGATCAGGATGTCGGTGATGCCGGAGCGGACCGCCTCCTCCACCAAATACTGGATGGCGGGCTTGTCTACAATGGGCAGCATTCCCTTGGGCATGGCTTTGGTGGCGGGCAGCACCCGCGTGCCCAGACCGGCCGCAGGAATGACGGCTTTTTTGACGGCTTTCATAAGGGACCTCCTTCGGTATTTGAGTGGATGGATATCACAGCAGCAGAGAAGTCACTGCCTCAACATTGGGGCCCAGCAGCAGGCTGAACAGAGCGCCTGCCACGACCATTGCGGTAAACACGCCCACCACAGCGGCCCAGCTGACGCCGCCCTGGGCGCGCAGAACGGCTTCCCGCTGGGCTTTCTCGGGGAACTCAGCCTCGATGCGGCGGATGCGCTCCGCGGCGGAACGGCGGTACAGATACTTGGCGAACATGCCGCTGAGAACCATCACCACAAAGCTGAGGATGGATGCAATCTGCGCCAGCAGGATGAGGGTGGAGGAGCTGATGGCGGGGGCGAGAGAACTCTCGCTGAGGACCAGCAGTTCCAGCAGAGCGGGCAGGTTCAGGAGCAGATCCACCGCCAGGAAGGCGAAAGCCGGCTTCCAGGCTTTGCGGTAGAAGAAATACAGCGGGCCGAACAGAAGGGCCGAGAAACAGACCGAGCTCTTGCGGCCGTACCGCTGCATCCGGGCAAATTCCCGCAGGTAGGTGGGGCTGGCCGGGCCGATGTAGGTGGCCCAGTCATCCCCGGAAATTCCGTCGATGGGTTCCACGGCGCTGGCTGCGCTGGACTGCCAGGTGCCGCCCTGGGCCTCCTGATAGAGGCGGGCGTAGTTGAAGCCGCCTCCGGCGGGCTGCTGGGCCTGACGGGATGCGTCCACCCGGGGCGGGGGAGTCTGCCCGTTGCCAAAGAGATAACCGCAGTGGCTGCACCGGGTGGCGGATTCAGGATTGGGTGCGCCGCAGTTGGGGCATTTGTGCTCCGGCCGGGCCGAAGCAGGGGGTGTCCATTCAAAGGAGCCGTGTTTGTTAGCGTAGACACAGGCGCCCTGATTCTCGTAGCACACCCGGTGATAGGGTGCACCGCAGTCGGGACAGACGACAATATCGTCCGTATCGGTCAGAGGTTTGCCGCAGACCGAACAGGGACAACCGGTAAATTGATACATAAAAGCCTCCGGATTCAAGTGATATTGTAAGCTTAGTATACTCTCTATGCGTAGAAAAGAAAAGCTAAAGCTTCAAATTCCGGCTTTTGCCGCTGATTTTGAAAGAACGAATCGGCAAAAACCAGAGCCTCCTCGCCTGCAGCGGCCTGGAATGGGCCTTTACCGCGGGCAAACGGCGGGGCAGAGCATGGGGATGCTCTGTAGATAGGGCCATTATAGCACGAAATCTTGAAAAAACTAAAAACAAATCCCGGATTGCGTTTGAATATTTAAAAAAGAAGGACCTGTCCGCCCGCCTCTGCCGCGGAAAAGGCGGCTGGGACGCCGCAGCGGATGGGGGACGGGAAATTCTGCGGCCCGGAAAATTGACAGCGCCCGCCGCGCCGTGCTATCCTTACATGGAACAAGAGGAAAAAGGAGGCGGAACCAAGATGGATGAGCGCTATCTCCGGGCGGTGGAAATCGATTGGAGCAAATTGCCGCGGGATTCCTGGCTGAGAGACATTCCGGCCCTGCGTCAACTGGGACAGCTGCGGTTTGACCGCAACATCACCCTTCTGGCCGGAGAAAACGGCACCGGCAAGTCCACTCTGCTGGAAGGAATCGCGGTAAACTGCGGCTTCAACCCGGAGGGCGGCACCATCAACTATCGGTTTTCCACCTTTGACGAGGGAGACGGGCTGGCGCAGGCCATGCGGGTGTCCAGAGGGTTCCGCCGGCCGCCCTCTGGCTATTTCTTCCGGGCAGAGAGCTTTTTCAATGTGGCCAGCCAGGCGGAAGTCTACCGCAACAGCGGCCTGGGGCCGGTTCCCAAAGAGATCTATTATGAGCGCTTTGGGGGAAAGGCCCTTCATGAGCAGTCCCACGGAGAGAGCTTTCTGGGGTGGTTTCAGTCCTGCAATGAGCAGGGTCTGTACCTGATGGACGAGCCGGAGGCGGCGCTCTCGCCCCAGCGTCAGCTGGCCCTGCTGGTGCAGATGGTTCGGATGGCCCGGGCGGGGGCGCAGTTTGTGATTGCCTCCCACTCGCCGATTTTGCTGGGCGCGCCGGATGCCCGGATTCTGTCCTTTGACGAGACCGGCGTCCACCCCTGCACCTATGAAGAAACCGGAAGCTACCAGCTGACGCAGCTATTCCTGGAAAATCGGGAACGGCTGATCGAACAGCTTCTGCGGGAGGATGAGGAGGATGTATGAGAGACCACGAGATTGACCTGTGCGGCGCCGAAAATGGCGGCCGGAGCCCGGAAATGCCCTTTCTGGAACGGGATGCCGCCTTTTCGTTCCGGTGTGCCGGTTGCGGCGGATGCTGCCGCGGGCGGGAGGATATCGTCCTGTCGGGATATGACCTCTACCGGCTGTCCCGGCGTCTGGGCCTGCCGCCCAAACTGACCGCCCGGGCCTTCTGCAAAATGTACATTGGAACAGTCAGCCACCTCCCGGTGCTCCGGCTGATGCCGGTCAAAGAGGAACACAACAACTGTCCCTTTTTCACCGAAAACCGCTGCGCCGTCCATGAAGCCCGCCCGCTGGTCTGCGCCCTCTATCCACTGGGGCAGGAAATCAGCCCGGCGGGGGAGGTGCAGTATTATTTCCAGGCCACCCGGTGCGGCGGCCCGGTCCATCAGGCGAATTTGACGGATTATCTGGAAAGCCAGGGGATTGCCCAGCGGGAACCGCTGGACATCCGATGGGCCCAGTGCTGTATGGCCCTGGAACAGGAGGCTCCGGCCTGGGAGCAGGCGCTCCACCCGGTGGTGCTGCGGCGGTTTCAGGCAAAACTGGAGGAGGCTCTCTATTACCGCTACGATTTGAACCGTCCCTGGCTGGAGCAGCTGGAAGAAAATCTTGCCTGGCTGAAAGAGGAGCGGACCCGACTGGAAAAGATGCAGCAGAACATTCATCGAAAAAAGTAATGGATAAATTCGACACAATCGATAATTGGGGCGCTTCAGGAGAATAAATCTCCGGCTCTCGTCTTGTAATCCATGGGAAAGTGTGCTATACTTCACAAGCGTAAAGCAGTTCACACGTGTGAAGTGAAAGGGCAGCCTTTGGGCGGCTGGTTTCCTGCGGGTCCTGTTCCCCGCGGCACACGCAGTATAAGATAGAGGAGAGTTTTGTTATGCGTAAGATTTCCCGTCGTTCGTTCCTGGCTGTTTCTGCGGCTGCTGCAGCTGCCGGCATCCTGTCGGCCTGCGGTTCTTCTTCGTCTTCCACCGCGGCATCCACCGCATCGTCTGCCGCTGCTTCGGCAGGTTCGGCCGCATCGGCCGCATCGGGTGAGAGCTATACGGTGGGCATCTGCCAGCTGGTGGAGCATGAGGCGCTGGACGCCGCCACCCAGGGCTTCCAGGACGCCCTGACCGACCAGTTCGGCGACGCCGTCACCTTTGACCTGCAGAACGCGCAGAACGATACGGCCACCTGTGCCACCATCTGCAACGGCTTTGTCTCGGCCGGCGTGGACCTGATTCTGGCCAACGCCACCGCCGCCCTGCAGGCCGCACAGGCCGCCACCGCCGATATCCCCGTCCTGGGCACCTCCATCACCGAGTACGGCGTGGCCCTGGGTCTGGATGACTTTGACGGCACCGTGGGCGGCAACATTTCGGGTACTTCCGACCTGGCTCCCCTGGATGAGCAGGCTGCTATGATTCTGGAGTGGATGCCGGAGGCCAAGACCGCTGGCCTGCTCTACTGCTCGGCCGAGGCCAACAGCCAGTATCAGGTGGATGTGGTGCAGGCTGAGCTGGAGGCTGCCGGCCTGACCGTTACCCAGTATCCCTTCTCGGATTCCAACGACCTGTCCTCGGTCTGCCAGCAGGCTGCTGCCGACAACGACATCCTGTATGTTCCCACCGATAACACCGTCGCCGCCAATACCGGCATTGTGGACGGCATCTGCCGCCCCATGAAGAAGCCGGTCTTCGCAGGCGAGGAGGGCATCTGCAAGGGTTGCGGCGTCGCCACCCTGTCCATCAGCTACTATGACCTGGGCTACACCACCGGCGAGATGGCCGCCCAGATCCTGACCGGCGAGGCGGATATCTCCACCATGCCCATCCAGTACACCAACGTCACCAAGAAGTACAACCAGACCATCTGCGATGAGCTGGGGCTGACGGTTCCGGAGGGGTACGAGGCCATCGAGGCGTAAATCCTCTTTCTTAAATCAAACCAGACGGGGAGAATGGGAAGCCATCCGCCCCGCCTTTTGCGTACACGACCGTCGGGGCGTTTTTGCTCCGGCGGTCGCGGGCACATTTACGGTTTTTGTTCCGGCGCCGCCGGGCAGGGAAGATCCGGCGGAACTACGTAAAAATGAGGAGGAATTGTTTTGGAAGTCTTAGCGAGACTGGCAAATCTGCCCGGCGCTCTGCCGGGAGCCTGCGCGCAGGGCCTGATCTGGGGTATTATGGCCATCGGCGTGTACATCACTTATCGCATTCTGGATGTGGCCGACCTGACGGTGGACGGCTCTTTCGGTACCGGCGGCGCGGTCTGCGTCATGGCTCTGCTGGCGGGCTGCAATATCTGGGTGGCCCTGCTGCTGGCTCTGGTGGCCGGCCTGCTGTGCGGCCTGGTCACCGGCCTGCTCCACACCTTTATGGGCATCCCGGCGATTCTGGCCGGCATCCTGACCCAGTTGTCCCTCTACTCCATCAACCTGAAGATTCTGGGCAAGGCCAACCAGTCCATTAACGTGGATAAGTACAACCTGCTGATCTCTCTGCGCTGGGTCAAGGAATGGGCCCTCCGCAACCCGGTGTTTATGGTCATCCTGATTACGGCGGTCCTGATCGGGGTTCTCTACTGGTTCTTCGGCACCGAGCTGGGCTGCGGCATCCGCGCCACCGGTTCCAATCCCAACATGAGCCGCGCTCAGGGCATCAACACCAACTTCAATATTGTTCTGGGCCTGATGGTGTCCAATGCGCTGGTGGCGGTGTCGGGCGCTCTGCTGAGCCAGTATCAGGGCTTTGCAGATGTCAGCATGGGCCGAGGCGCCATCGTCATCGGCCTGGCCGCCGTCATCATCGGCGAGGCCATCTTTGGCCGGATTTTCCGCAACTTCGCCCTCAAGCTGTTTGCGGTGTCCATCGGCGCTGTGATCTACTACATTGTCATCCAGCTGGTTCTGACTTTGGGCTTTGATGCCAACCTGCTCAAGCTGCTGTCGGCCGCTGTGGTTGCCATCTTCCTGGCAGTCCCGTACTGGAAGGGGAAGTACTTCTCCAAGCCCGTCCCCAAAAAGGTTCAGAAGGAGGACGAAACCCATGCTTGATATCCAGAACATTTCCAAGACTTTTAACGCAGGCACCGTCAACGAAAAGACGGCCCTGAACCATCTCTCCCTCCATCTGAACGAGGGCGACTTCGTCACCGTCATCGGCGGCAACGGCGCAGGCAAGTCCACCATGCTGAATGCGGTGGCTGGTGTCTGGCCGGTGGATACCGGCAAAATCATGATCGACGGCACCGATGTGACCCGCCTGGGTGAACATCAGCGGGCCAAGTACATTGGCCGGGTGTTCCAGGACCCCATGACCGGCACCGCCGCCACCATGCAGATCGAGGAAAACCTGGCCCTGGCAGCCCGCCGCGGCAAACCCCGTACCCTGCGGGTGGGCATCACCAAAAAGGAGCGGGAGGAATACCGCGAGCTGCTCAAGACCCTGGACCTGGGCCTGGAAGACCGTCTGACCGCCAAAGTGGGCCTGCTGTCGGGCGGCCAGCGCCAGGCGCTGACCCTGCTGATGGCCACCATGACCCAGCCCAAACTCCTGCTGCTGGATGAGCACACCGCCGCTCTGGACCCCAAAACCGCCCTGAAGGTGCTGACCCTGTCGGCCAAGCTGGTGGCGGAACACAACCTGACTACCCTGATGATTACCCATAACATGAAGGACGCCATCAAATACGGCAACCGCCTGATTATGATGCACGAGGGCCATATCATCTATGATGTCAGCGGCGAGGAAAAGAAGAAGCTGAAGGTAGCCGACCTGCTGGCCAAGTTCCAGACCGCCAGCGGCGATGAACTGGCCAATGACCGGATGATTCTCTCCTGATAAAATCGAGGTTCTTCCATCTGCTGAGAAAACGCCTCCGCATGCAGAACAAACGCTGCTGAACCGGTCCAAATTGTGTGGACAGTACAAAAAAGCCCCAAGTGTAGGAGATTAGGATTCAGTAGGAGTGGCGGAGCGTTAGCGGAGCCACTCCTGCTTTCGTTTGGATTCGCTCGTGGTTATAAAACTGGATGTATCGGTCGATCATGTCGTTGGCCTCGGAGAATGTAGCAGGTTTGCGGCGGTAGATGCACTCTGTTTTGAGGATAGAGAAGAAATTTTCAGCCATCGCGTTGTCATACGGATTTCCCCGTCTTGACATAGATGGTGTAATGCCGTATT
>NZ_NFKB01000077.1:0-9457 GCF_002160175.1 Faecalibacterium sp. An192 | reverse complement strand
CATGAACTATTAAAAAGAAAGGAGAAATAAACCATGGAAGTTCTCGCAAACAAGAAGCCCATCGAGGAGCAGGTGGACAGCATGGACATCATCATCAACATTTGCTGATAGCCCGCACAGGACCCGAAGTATAAACTAAGAAAAAGACCCGTATATTCAATAATCGCTCTCAAATAAAATACCATTACCCACTAACGTCTAGTCACTCCAAGTTGATAAAGGCCCGGAGTTCTTCCGGGCCGTTATTTTGAAAAATCATCCTACTATAGGATTTTATATAGAGAAAGAGGAGTCAATTATGTATACAGTACCCAGCTATGTGACCTATCGCACGGAAGGAGATGCTATTTATATTACATCAGAACTGTATCGCAATACCGTCCGGCTGACCGATCACGGTCTGCAGAAGGAGTTCATCAATCTCACCCGTTGCGGCGGCTGTGCGGAACTGAATACACCGTTGACACGCTATCTGCATGAGCAAGAGCTTCTGGTAACCGAGGAAGAATTGGACCACGCACTGCACCAGGTGAGATCTTTGCTGGATGATATCTTCATGGTAACATTGATGCCGACGGAAGGCTGCAATTTCCGCTGCCCATATTGCTATGAAGATCACCATGCGGTCAGTATGACTCGTGACACACTGGACCGGATTGAAGAGTATATCACTGCACAAGCGCCGCGCTATAAACAGGTCGTGCTTGCATGGTTTGGAGGTGAACCTACTCTTTGCAAAGACACTGTGTTGGAAGTGTCCAATATTGTGCAAAATCTGCAGAAACAGTATGGCTTTCACTATGCTGCCAATATGACCACCAATGGTTATCTGCTGGACGAAAAGCTGTTTCGTCAGTTCTATCAGGCAGGGATCACTAGCTATCAAATTACAATTGATGGTTGGAATCACGACAAGACTCGACCCCATGTATCCGGCAAGGGAACCCTGCAGACCATCATTGACAATCTGGTCTCTCTTTCCAAGTTGCCCCCGGAAGAGTATCCCTTCCATATCACGCTGCGCCACAATATTCTGGCCGGCGATGAGGACTACAGTTGGTATGATTATCTGTACCGTCTGTTTGGGCATGACAAACGCTTCGCCGTACTTGTTCGTGCTGTTGGTGACTGGGGCGGCGAAGGCGTCCACAGTCTATCTATCCTTCATCAGGATACAAAAGATGTGTTGGTAGCAAAGCATGTTGCATATCTGGATAAGATCGGGATGTCGTGTCATAACCACAGAAACGGAACCCTTGCACAGGTGTGCTACGCTTCCTATCCGCATAGCATGGTATTCCGGGCCAATGGAAAAATTGGCAAATGCACTGTGGCGCTTGACCACCCTCAAAACCAGTTAGGTTGGGTTGATCCCGAAAAAGGTGTTGTGATCGACCCGGAGGTTAACCGCCGGTGGAGCTTTTCTGATCTGAAGCCCGAGTGCCGCAGCTGCCAGAATGTTTTGCGCTGCATGAATATGCGGTGCAAAAAGTCTGAAATTATTGATGGAAAGACAGTTTGCCTCTATAGAAAATCAGAATGTGTGTAATCAATAACTAACACAAAACGATATGTTCATTCCTCATCCCGTGTGCTACAATTTAAACCAGAAAGAACGAAGCACACAATTCCACTGTTGATTAAGACAGATGGAACTATCACAGAAGAGGTGGAAATCATGAAGTATTATCTCAAAAAGTGCTGGCCCACTGTTACAGCGGCCTCCATCTGTATGGTTATTGCCTATGGTTTGCAGGTCTGCACCAGTTTGGTACAGATTCAGGTTACCCAGGGGCTGCTGGATGGAGATCTGCGGGCTTTCACCATTCGGATCATTCTTCTTCTGCTGACCTGGCTGGCCGTGGTCCTTTGTCTGATTGCAGAGACCTTCTTCCAGGGCCGGGCCGTGCGCCGGATGAACAATGCTCTGCGCCGGGATATGGCAGCGGGCCTGCTGCACAAGACCCATCAGGAGTACCACAAACAGGAGAGCGGCGAGTACCTCTCCCAGTTTACCAACGACGTGAACCAGATTGAGCAGATGGCCTGGACTCCGTTTTTTACCATCATGGGTTCTGCGGCACAGGTGGTGTTCGGTATCGTTGCACTGGCATCCATTCATTGGCTGCTGCTGGTGGTTTCTCTGGTCATCGCATTGGTCATGATCTTCGTTCCTCGTCTGTTCAGCAAACGGTTGGGAACCGTTGGCACAGCCTGTGCCGCCAGCCAGGCTGACAGCGTCAGTAAAATCAAGGATCTGCTGGCAGGTTACGATGTGCTTCGCTTCTTTGGCAAGGATGAACGGTTTACCAGCGGAGTCGATGCAGCCAGCGACAGCATGGAGCAGGCCAAGTACAAACTGACCATCAACAAGGACGGCATCGGCTGTGGTCTGGCCTATGTCAGCGCCGTCTGCCAGGTGGCCGTTGTCATCCTGCTGGGTGTCCTGATCCTCAATGATATGATTCCTCTGGCCACCTTTATGGGCACCGGCACCATCTGCGCCGGCGTGTACAATGGACTGAACCAGGTGTCCAAACTTGCAGTGTCCTTCTCAGCCAGCAAGCCCTATTTCGATAAGATTACCGTCCATGCCGGCGAGGCACAGCTTCCTGATTTTGGCCTGCCTACTCTGCAGGAAGGCATTACGGTCAAGGATGTCTCTTTCTGCTACGATGAAAATAAGCCGATTCTGGTTCACATGAACGCGGAATTTAAGAAGGGCGGCAAATACGCTCTCACCGGTCCCTCTGGCTGCGGCAAGAGCACTCTGCTGAAGCTTCTTCTGGGCTGGCTGCCCGGCTACCAGGGCAAGGTCCTTTATGACGAGAGAGATGTACGGGATTACACGCCCGAGCAGCTCCAGCAGAAAATGAGCTACATCGAGCAGAATGTGTTCCTGTTCAATACCACCATCCGTGAGAACATTACCCTGGGTGAGCACTTTACCGACGAGCAGATGGAAAAGGCTCTGCGTGACAGCGCTCTGGCAGGGGACCTTGCCAATATGCCCCAGGGTCTGGATACGCCGGTGGGCGAGGAAGGCAGCGCCCTTTCGGGAGGCCAGAAACAGCGTGTAGCCATTGCCCGTGCTCTGATCCATAACCGCAGCATCCTGCTGGTGGATGAAGGCACCAGCGCTCTGGACCAGAAGAACGCTGACATCGTGGAGAAGAGTCTGCTGTCCAACCCCGACCTGACCCTGATCCTGATTAGCCATCACCTGAGCGACGAGCGCAAAGCTCAGTTCGATCATGTGTACGAGTTGACGCCCGCATCTTCTATTGTCTGAAACCGGGAGGCAACGCGATAGTCGGAAGAATCCAAAGAAACCGCGCCGAGGTTTCGTGGCACACGACTTTGGGTACAAAGTCTAGTGTGTTATACCTTTGTGCAGCAGACGGCAGCTGGGGGGATCTATCCCGTCCCGCTCCTCTGTGCGAAAGGTGCCTCTGCGGGGCAGCATAAGTGACAAAGAAAGGCTGGCAGTTTGTGCGAAAAGCACAGGCTGCCAGCCTTTTGCTGTCTGCGGAACAAAGGTATATAAAGCCCCGCCGCAGCGGATTTATTCGTTTTCTTCCGGTTTTCCTTTGGCTTTTCCCCTACTCTTGTGGACGTTGTACTGGTTCTTGCACTGGAGACTGCAAAAGGTAGTGTTGACATGACTGCCCAGAAATGCTTTCTGGCAGTTCTTACACAGCCGCAGGGGATGTTCCTCGTCCACCAACATGAAGCTGAACATCATCTGGATACCCAGCAGCAGGGAGTGAAAATCCCAATAAATGGTGGGCTTGTCCAGCAGCTCGATATGGTAGCTGGGGGCAATCCCACCGAACGCAGCCATGGCTTTTTGGTACAATTCCCGGGTGTCTTGATCTATTAGACGGTAGTCCTGGTAGTACAAGATAGAGGTGGTCAGTGTGAAGGCCCAGTCCTTGAACTGCTGGGCGACCCAGTCATAAGGCTCCGCATACTGCCGCTGGAAGCTCATAGTTTTTGCCATCGGTTCATCCATAAAGGTCATGGTCAGGGCAACCATCGTCCGGTCCCCAGAAACCTTCCAAGCGGATTCCATTCCCCGTTTCACCAAGTCCAGCTGGTCAAAGGGATAAAACAAAGCCAGATATCGGTCTGTGTCCATGGATTCCTCTTTGAGGAAATGATTCTTCGGCAGGTAAACCGCCTCATAGTCCATAAAGGCCGGCGTGGTGGGCAGGGCGGTCATCAAGCCCAACAAACCATACCGGGTAACAAACTCCAACACTGCCCGTTCTACTTCCGCCGCTGGTTTGCGGCCCATCATCAGCATTCCTACATTGAGAGCATCCAGCACAATATGTGGAACCACTTTAAGAGGGTTATAAACTTCCGGCTTTGCGTCTTTGCCGGGGGTGATGTACCGTTTGCCGTTTTTTGCCGTTTTCAGCTCGTAGTGATCGTACCGCACCCAATGGGAGCGCGACTGCTCAAACAGATTCTTCATTCTGTATTTACTCCCCTCCAGCCGTCCTTGTCATTAGGGGCGGGTTTCTTTTTGCGGGTCGTCTTATTTTCCCGCCGAATCACAGCATCTTTGCCTTGCTCCTCTGCGAGGGCTGAATATTCCTCTATAAATTGGCGTTCCCGCAGGGTCAGACTTCTACCTCGCTCCCGTTTACTATGTAGGTAGTCAAACATCTGTCGCTGTAAGTTTTTATGAATGGTTTTCCGCAGTTTTCGGATATTGCGGTCGGACTGCTCACGGGCTAAGGCAAGCTGGGTGGCACTCCACAGCCTCAGGGAAAGAAAGTACAGAACTTCCTTGTGATCCTCGCTCAGTTCCGCAATCATGCGGGAGATAAATGGATCGGCGGTCAGCTGGTGCATCTCATAAGGGCAGTTAAATAGGATATCCAGAAAGTTTCCGGCCATTATCTGCCGGTACGCCGTGTCATTCATCCACCTGGGGATAAGCTTGGGTTCTGAAACAGCCTGATAATCCAGCGGTAAATCTCCCCGAAGGTGTTCGTAATTCCGTTCCCGGCGCTCCCGGTTCTGGTCCAGCTTGTCCCACTCCTTTATCACCACAGAAAAGTCCGCCTCAGTCCGGGCAGCTTCCTCCAGACGCCGAACCGCCTCCGCCCGGATTTCCCATTTCAGCCGCTTTTCACTGGTCGGCGCGGCTTCTTCCTCCTCGGTTTCCAGCTCTTCTTCGTCATGGAGGGGGTGCTCGTCCTGCTCCAGGGCGCTTTCCAGCTCGATCTGACGTTCCGCCACCGCATCTCGTTCCAGCGCCTCATTCGTCAAACTGATGCTGGATTCATCATCCCATCTGTCATCCTGAAATCCTCTCGCATACCGATTTACCACGCCTCCACCTCACTCCAAAAAATTTTTTGAAAATTTTAAAAAATGGTTCCGTTTTGCACCCCGGATTTCTCCTATTAGTGAAAGGGTAGTTCCGAATCGGGTTACATTTCATGGAACTTTTTCTGATTATACATTGAAGGCCCTCCCGGGCTCAAGAAGAAAAAGTCGAAAGGAGAAGTCAGGCTTTATTTTTTCGCAGAAGGAGGTATGGAACGAAATGTTACGCACCCAATTCACTCGTCAGGGACTCAGGTGTGCCCCGAAACGAGGCACACCTCTATCCATGGCGAAGTACTGTATCCCTGCCCACAAGATGCCAGATTAGCGAGGTATAAATGAATCTTTTTAAAACTGTAAAGGAATCCATCACGGTCAAGCAGGCCGCAGCCCTGTACAGCCTGCCTGTCACCACTACCTGGATGACTCGCTGCCCTTTCCACGAGGATCATACACCCAGCATGAAGTTGAACGACACCTATTATTACTGCTTCGGCTGCGGAGCCACCGGCGATGTCATTGACCTTACCGCCCAGTTGTTTGGACTCAGCAGCTTCCAGGCAGCTCGGAAACTGGCCCAGGACTTCGGCCTCAGTCCGGACAAGCCTCCATCCGGTGCAATCTCTCTGCCCAAGCCAACCGTGGCCCCTTCGGACCCCCAGAAAGAGGAAATCTTCTACTGTCTCCGGGTCCTCCACGATTACCGCGACCTGCTGACTCGGTGGCAGACAGAGTTCGCTCCCCTCTCCCCGGAGGAACTGCTGGACGAGCATTTTGTAGAGGCGCTGCACATGATGGCCGTTGTGGACGACCTCATTGATCGTCTGGCTTTTGGGCCAGCCTCTCAGAAGGGGGCCGCTGCCAAACGCCTGCTGGATGGTCAGCTTCTGCCCAGAATGAAAGCCTGCTTGGATGCCCTCAAAGCAAAGGAGGCTGCATGAACAACACCTACCGGCCCGGCTCCAACGACCCGGTTTGGCTGGAAGAAGGACATCGGATCAACGAAGCGGTTTTCTGCGAGACCTTCATGTCCACACACAAAATCATTTTCTGTAACGGCTTTTTCTTTACCGAAGATGGCCGTGTCACCGACGAGATGGCCCTGCGCAGCATGATTTATGAGGAATTGCGTGATTACGCCAGCAATAACGTAGCCCGCAAGGTGGGCAACATCCTGGACCTGCTCAAACTCTCCACCCAGGTGGATAACTTTCCGCCAGTCACCAACTGCATCCACCTGGCCAATGGGACCCTATACCTGGACGGCAGCTTTCAGGAGTGCAAACCTGAAGTAGTTCGCAACCGACTGCCGGTCCGGTATAATTCCAAAGCAGTCCAGCCCGCCCACTGGCTGCGGTTCCTGTCCGACCTGCTCTACCCGGAGGACCTCCCCACGGTCCAGGAGTTTATCGGTTATTGCCTCATTCCCAGCAACAAGGGCCAGCGGATGATGGTCATCAAGGGTCGGGGCGGCGAGGGCAAAAGCCAGATCGGCGTGGTTCTGTCCAGGCTGTTCGGTGCCAATATGAAGGATGGCAGCATCGGCAAAATATCAGAAAATCGCTTTGCCCGGGCCGATCTCGAGCACATCCTGCTCTGCGTGGACGATGATATGCGCATCGAGGCCCTGCGGCAGACCAACTATGTCAAGTCCATTGTCACCGCCCAGGGCCAGATGGATCTGGAACGGAAGGGTAAGCAGAGCTACCAGGGCTGGATGTACGCCCGGCTGCTGGCGTTCAGCAACGGAGACCTGCAAGCCTTGTATGATCGCAGCGACGGCTTCTACCGGCGGCAGCTGGTTTTGACCACCAGGGACAAACCCGCCGACCGGGTGGACGACCCGGACATCGCCGAGAAGATGGCTGCCGAAGCTGAAGGAGTTTTTCTGTGGGCCTTTGAGGGCCTGCAGCGTCTCGTTCGGAACGGCTTCAAGTTCACCGAGAGCGACCGCGCCCGGCGCAACCGAGAGCTGGTCAAGCGGGACAACAATAACTTCTTTGACTTCATGGAGGCGGAGGACTATATCCATCTTAAAGCGGATGCCTGTATCAGCTCCAAGGACCTCTATGCCATTTATAAGATGTGGTGTGAGGAGAACAACCTGGTGCCCCTGAAAGCCAGGAGCTTCAGCGATAACCTGATTGCCAACCTGAAAAAGTACAACCTGGAGCACACCAACAATGTCGCCAACTCGGCAGGCCGCCGCGTATGGGGCTATCTGGGAATCGAAGCTCTGGTCCGGCCTGAACCTGCTCCCCCATCCTGGGGTCGATAATTCTGTATATGTGAGAACTTGGCCTTTTCGCTATGTACGTATGTACGAGGCCCGTACAGACGCATCCGGCGAAAGGCTTCAGAGGGCGTAACCGTTTGTTACTCTCTTGAAGTGGCTGTTCCCATTTTGGAGCTGTTGACAAATAGCGGAATCGTACAGACAAATCTGTTTCAAATTCGCTGTTTATTGAAAAATGGCAAGAAAAAAGACGCCTGGAGGCGTCATCCCATATACTTTATCATTCGTTTTAAGTTGATTGCGGTCGCCGAAAGGAGGCAGTGATCTGTCGCTGCCTCTAATCCGCGCCGTAACAGGCGTTTTAAATTGTGACTCCATTTCTGTGCAGCAAAAGTACCTTCACACCAGATCTGTCTCTTTTTAAGAGCCTTCCGATATTCAGGAGAATCTTTCTGTGCCATATTTTTCTGTACAGAGGAGCGAAAGTAATTCTCCAACAGATATCGCGCTGTCAAGGATCCCTTCCTGGTCAAACACTTTGATTGAAGCGGACAGGATTTACAATCTTTTCTGCTGGCCCAGTATTTCCAAAAAATGCAGCCATCTGCCCGAACAAGGCTTCTGGGATGAAGCTCCTTTTGATTGGGACAAATATACACATCTTTTTCTGGATCATACGAAAAATAAGCTCTGTCAAATTCTACGGTTGTTCGATTCACAGTCGGTTTTGGGCGTACGAAAAAGGAAATTCCGTTTTCATCCAATACCTGATGAGCCAAAGAGAAATCATATGCTGAATCTGCTGTGGCAATTTGAACTGGAATGATATTTTTATGGACGTCCTCTATCTGATCCAAATAAGGAACACTGTCAAAAACATTTCCTGCAGTTGCAGTAACGGCCAGAATGATTCCATGGTCTGTATCAAGGGTCTCATGAACGAGGTAATATAGTTCTTCAGGTTTGCCAGGACGTTTCATATGACCAGCTTCCGGGTCCGTTCTGCTGACCCGTTTATGGCTGTGGGTGTTTTTCTTTTTGACGGGTTCTTTCCGCTCAGCACGCCGCTTTCCCTTTAGCTGCTTCAGTTTTTCCAACCCTTGTTCTTCGTACTGATTCAATCTCTCCCAGTAAACTTCATGTTCTTCCCGAACTTCGACCAAACATTCCGAGGATACCGAAGCGTTTGCCTTCATGTGGGTTGAATCTGTCACTACAAACCAGACCTTCCGCTATACATTGTTGAACGACAACATGGAATAGACGCCGGAAAACGTTCCGAAATTCCGGTTTTCTCCTGCGCAATTGCGAAATGGTACTGTGATCCGGGACCCTATCCAGCAAATCCAGACCCAGGTACCAACGAAGCGCGATATCTGTTTCGATTCGTTTCTCAATCTGCCGTTCAGAGGGGATTCCGTATAGGAATCCCACCAGAAGGTATTTCACCAGGACAACCGAGTCAATGGGTGGGCGGCCATATTTTTGGCTATACAGATGCCGCGTCTCCTCATATACAAAGGACAGGTCAAGCGCTTTTTCCAACTTTCTTAGAAAGTGGTCTTGCGGCATGAGATTTTCGATGGTCACCATGTGGATTTTGAGCTGCATTCTGGCCACCCTTTCGTGCTTTTTTCTCTATTATACCATATGAGATAGCCTTTGTATATTTTGTCAACAGCTCCATTTTGAATCCAGCTACTTTATTCTCTTAAAGTCCAGGTAAAACCCACCCGTGCTGCACAGTTTGGATCAAGTTACCAAAGTGATATGCTCCCTATAACAGAGACACTGAAATAGGGAAAGGGTTAAAATGAGCAAACGAAAAGAGATTGATCCAGAGTTTAGAATCTGGCTCATTGAGGAATGTCTTGC
>NZ_NFKB01000076.1:0-9490 GCF_002160175.1 Faecalibacterium sp. An192 | reverse complement strand
GTGGCGATGTAGCCGGGTCCGATGCCGTTGCACTGGATGTTGTAAGCGCCGTACTCGGAGGCAATGTTCTTGGTCAGCATCTTCAGGCCGCCCTTGGCTGCTGCATAGGCCGAAACGGTCTCGCGGCCCAGCTCGCTCATCATGGAGCAGATGTTGATGATCTTGCCGCCGCCCTGGGCGATCATGTCGGGAATCACAGCCTTGGACACGATGAAAGGAGCGTTCAGGTCCACGTCGATGACCTGGCGGAACTGCTCAGCGGTCATGTCGCACATGGGGATGCGCTTGATGATGCCGGCGTTGTTCACCAGAATGTTGATGTGGCCCACTTCCTCGGTGATCTTCTTCACCATCTCGTTGACGGCGTTCTCGTTGGTGACGTCGCAGACGTAGCCGTGAGCATTGATGCCGGCCTCCTTGTAGGAAGCCAGGCCCTTGTCCACCAGCTCCTGCTTGATGTCGTTGAACACGATGGTGGCGCCGCAGTTGGCCATGGCGGTGGCGATGGCGAAGCCGATGCCGTAGGATGCGCCGGTGATCAGCGCCACTTTGCCGGTCAGGTCAAAGGATTTCTGGGTGCAAACAGACATTGTGCAAAACCTCCTTAAAATGATGCAGATGTGTATCCAATCGCCGGGTCGGCGTGGGATTTGTGCCAGCCTCAGCCCTTACGGCCGGGCGGGAGCGGACGAGTCCTGCCCGTATACTTCCAGCTGGGTCAGGGCCGGGAAGGGGGACGGGTCGTCGGCTTTGATCAGGCTGCCCAGCTTGAGCCAGGTAATGCCGGAGCGGGCAATGGCGAACCGGTGGGGCTCGCTGCTCTTTTCCATCTCCACCTGCTCCTGGGTGCCGTCCGAGAAGGTGAAGGTGCCCCGAATCCACCAGTTGTCGTGGGGGAAGTCGGCGCGGGTGTACAGTACGATGGTGTCAAAGTCCACCGAGCGGCCAAACTCCAGGGTCAGCTCGGCGTCATCCTGCCGGTTGATGCCCCAGGAAGAATAGGGCCACCGGCCATGGGAGGACACCGCCGCCACCCCGTCGATGGCGTTGCGGGCGGCAAACACCGACTCGCCCCGGGTTTCCACATTGGCTCTGGCGTGAGGGTAGCAGCCCTCCACGTCGTGCTGGTCAGCGGGGTTGCGGGCAAGGTTGCGATAGCCCAGCTCCCAGCTTCGGGCGGGACGCAGAGTCAAATAGTGCCGTTCGCCAGTAAAGGCCTTGGGGTTGTGGGCGTCCTTTTTTTCGTCAAACAGGACAGAATAGCGCAGGGTGTTCTGTGCCAGATACACCAGAGCCTCGTCCAGACAGTCGTCCACACGGACCATGTAATGGCCGGGTTGATCCACTTCAAACAGGATCACGTCCCCGGGCTCATAGGCGCCGCTCCAGGCCAGAATCGCTTCCTCCCGGCCACTGGCTTCCGCCTTGCACGCGCCCTGCGCGTCCACGATACAAATTCGATTGTTCATCCTCAGTTTCTCCCTTGTTTATTTCAGGCGAACGGTGCGGCGGCTGTGGGTCTCGCCGCACAGGACCACCGCCTTGCCGTAGACCGGCTGGCCCTGGCAGTCAAACACCTTGGCCCCGCGGAAATTTTCCCGGTTCCAGACCAGAAGGGTCCAGGCCTTTTCACTGCCGGACCGAACCGTCCAGGCCGATACGGTTTCGGGGTCCAGAGGCCGGGTGCTGCCGGCCTGATATACGTGGGCCGGCTCGGCCGTCCAGTCCTTGTCCACAAAGAGGGTGCAGCCGGTCCAGCGGTCCCGCATGGCAATCTCCCCCACCAGCACCACCCCATCCTGCTTTTCGTTGTAGCAGGGGGACAGAATCCCCGTCCGGGCGGTGAAGGGGTGGGTGGAGCGCAATTTCAGGGCCGCCCCGCCGCTGTGCAGCAGCCATCCCTCCGGGATGGATTCTGCCTGTACATCGGCGGCCAGGTGGAAGTATTCCCGGACCTGGTGCTCTCCCCGGCAGATGACATCCTGCACCGACAGCCAGACCCCTTCATCCAGCACCATCAGGCGGCGGATGATGTGATAGGGCGTGCCGTCCCGCAGGGTTCCATGGAATGGCATCTCCACATAGTGGGCCCCGCCCTCCTCAGCGAAGTAGTTGGGCCCCGTCTCGGCGTAATCCGCATAGCTCCAGGAGCCGTCGGGGGTTCCGCCCGACTGGCCGTCGATGACGCAGACGTTGTGGGCCGCCGGGGCCTTGAGTTCCAGACGCAGGGGATCGTCCTCCCGGTAGGTGTAGCGGCCGCTGTCCACCAGGAAGGGCTTTCCCTTGTAGTAGAGGTTCAGGTGGGTCTGGTCTGCGTGGCCGTGGCTGCTGCCCAGAGGGCTGTTTTTGACGGCGGTAAAGTGGGCCGCCGGCTCCCAGCCCGACCGCAGCGCCAGATTGCCGCTGCGGGGACAGTTCCAGCTGCACTGGACCGGCTTTTGGGCCGGCTGGGCCTCAAAGGCTGCAATGCCCGGGGCGCCCAGCTGCCAGGCGCTGTCCATGTCCAGAGCCTCCCCTGCCGCCCAGCGGAATATCCCGCCGTCGGGCAGCAGGGCGGCGGCCCGGGCCAGCACATCCCGCACGTCGGTCACATCGCTGTCGCACTGGGGCAGCTGGAACAGGGCCGGGTCCGCTGTGTACAGGACGTGCCGGCTCATGACCCGCACCGCCTGTTCCAGCCAGCCGCCGGATGCAAAGTCCAGCCCCTCCCCCGGCCCGGCCTGCTGTTCCGCGCAGACGGTTTCCGGCCGGGCCAGGGCGTCCTGCGCCGCAGGACACAGGGTGCAGCCCGCCTGCCGGGCCGCCTGCAGCTGGATCAGCAGTTTGGTGCAGGCGTTCAGGACCTCCACGTGGTACATGGGGGACTGTTCCCAGTGGGTGCCGTCCTCCAGAATCTGCAGCCGCAGCTGGGTCCGCAGCTCCTCCCAGGCCCACGCCTCCAGCCCGTCGGGCAGCACGCCGGACAGCCAGGCAGAGCCGGCGCAGATGGCCGTGGTCTGCAGAACGCCCCAGTTGCTGAGGGTGTACCGGGCCAGATACCGCTGGCGCAGGTTGGCGAACTGTTCCGCCAGGCTGTGCAGGATGGTTTTGGCCTCTGCATCGGTGAGGGCGTCCCCCGCCAGGAGGAAGGGCAGCAGCCTGCACCAGTTCATGCACCGGATGCCGGTGTCGATGGTGCGGGTGGCCGGGGTCCCCTCCAGGGTGATGGGGTTGCTGGCAATCCAGTCCAGAATGGACGCCGTCACCTTGCGGGTGTAGCGGCCGTCTCCGGTCAGGACGGCGGCCTGCCACAGCTTGGGCAGGTAGTCGTGGCGGTTGAGCATAAAGACCCACTCCGGGTCTCCGTTGGGGCTGTGGGTCCACTGCCCCGGGGCCACGGTATAAGGGATGCGGCAGGGCTCCATGTCCCACCGGTCACAGAACACAAAGCGGTTTTCCAGCAGGTCATCCGCCTGCGCCCGCAGGGCCGCGGCCTCCTGCCCGCAGTGGGTCTCCACATAGCGGGCAACGGCCTGCACATCGTACTGTGCGGCCAAGACGCGGGCGGTCGAACGCAGCTGTTTGAGGGAGACGTTCATGGGTGCATCCTCCGATAAAAAAGAGGCAGGGATGTGGCGCAACATCCCTGCCCGAACGTGTACGGGTGAGTTCTGTGACGCCTGTCAGCGCAGACCACACAGAAAGGTCAGGCTACCAGGTGCAGCACAGACAGCAGGATTCCCAGCAGGATGGTCATGCAGACCAGCTTGACGGTCGTCCACTTCTTCACTTTGATGAGGTAGAACACCAGGCCCACAAACAGGCACGGCAGCAGGTTGGGTGCGATGGCGTCGATCATGGACTGCAGGGACACCACCTGTTCCCCGCCGCCGGGGACCGAGGCCACATACTGGATGGGGGTGGTGATCTTGACAAAGCTGACCGCCAGGCCCGCGATGACGGTGACGCCGATCATGCTGGCCACACGGGAGATCTTCTCGATCTGGCTGGTGAGGGTGCCGATGATGCTGGTGCCCAGGTTATAGCCCAGCATGCCGGACATCAGCTTGACCAGCAGCAGCACGATGTTCATGCCCAGCAGGTAGATGATGGGGCCCATCATCAGGCCTTCGTAGGCCAGGGATGCGCCGATGGTGCCCAGCAGGGGGGCCAGGACGAACTGGGACAGAGAGTCGCCGATGCCGGCCAGGGGGCCCATCAGAGCCATCTTGATGTTGCGGATCTCGCTGTTGGGGGTGCCGTTCTCCAGCATCACCAGGTGCAGGCTGGTGATGAAGGGAACAAAGTGAATGTTGGTGTTGTAGAAATCCAGGTTCTCCTGGAGTGCGGCCTGCAGGGCGTCATCGTCGTCCTTGTACATCTTGCGCAGGGCGGGATACAGCATGTTGGCGTAGCCCAGGCCCTGGTAGTTGCCGTAGTTGAAACCGTTCTGGATGAAATATGCGCGCAGCGATGTTTTGATGTAATCGCTCTTGGTCAAGACATTAGATGCCATCTTCGAACACAACCTCCTCATCTTCAGCAGCCACGCCGCCCTTATTCTGGTTGAAGAACACGATCAGAGCCACAGCGGTGGCGGTGATGGCCACAGCCATGGTACCCAGGCCCAGGTAGGAAACCAGGACGTAGCCCAGCAGCACGAAGGGGATCAGCTCCTTCTTGGCCATGACGTTCAGGATCATGGCGAAGCCGACGGCGGGCAGCATCTTGCCGGCGATGGTCAGGCCGGTGCTCAGCCAGGCGGGGATCAGGTTGATGACGGCTTCCAGGCCGGAGGCGCTGAGGGCAGCAGCCAGGCCGATCAGGCAGCCCACAATGAAGAAGACCCACACCGTCAGGTTGGCGGCCAGACGGAACATCCGGAAGTTCTTCTTCTCCAGTGCGCGGGTGGCGGCACCGGTCAGGGTGGTGGCGAAGGTATAGGTGGCGGTCAGCACGAACTGGAAGCCCACCGCAAAGGGGATGGACAGGGCCAGAGCGGTTTCCACGTTGACGCCTGCGGTGATGGCCATGATGGCGCCCACGATGCCGGGGCCCATGTGGTTGGGGGGAATGGAGCCTCCCTGGGAGACGCCGTAGCCCATGAAGGCCAGCTCGCCCACAGCGCCCATCGCCAGACCGGTGACAGGGTCACCCAGAATCAGACCGACACCCGTTGCCATGACCAGGCAGCGGTTGGTGTAGATGCCCAGCAGCATACCGGCCAGACAGACGCCGGTCCAGAGGGCAATCAGCACCGCTTGAAACATTGTGATTTGCACGAAAATCTTCCTCCTCTTTTTGACGTTAGATGTACTTATTCAGGTCCACCAGAGCGGCGCCGTCGTCGCCGGTGGCCGTAGCCTTGGTGTTGAAGGTAATCCCGTACTGATCCCGCAGTTCCCGCAGGGCAGCCTTGTCCTCAGGGCCCAGGGCGATGAACTTGCTGATCTCCTCCTTGCCGGGAGCGCGGTGGATGTTGCCCACGTTGATCTCCTTGACCGGCACGCCGCCCGCCACCAGGCGCAGGGCGTCCTGAGGGGTCTTGCAGACGATGAAGATCACCTGCTTGGGGGATGCCTTGTGGATCAGGTCGCAGGTTTTCTGGACCGAGAAGAACCGCATGGCGATGGTCTTGGGGACCACGGCCTTCATCAGCTGCTGCTGCATGGGGTCCTCGCTGGCGGCATCGTTGGCCACGATCACCGTGTTGGCGCCCAGGGCCTTGATCCAGATCTGGCCCTGACCATGAATCAGGCGCTCGTCAATGCGGAATGCAACAATGTTCGGCATACTCTGTTTCCTCCTTGATGGTTCTTAACATTGAGTACCGGGTTACCAGTACAGATTCCAGTCTTTGTAGAAGCGGACCAGCGCTTCCATGTAGTAGTAGTCGCCCCAGATGTTGCCCTCGTCCACGCCCTTGCCGCTGTGCCAGGAGTAGACGCCGTGGTACAGCACCGGGCTGCCGGGCTCCGCCGTGGTGCCCTGATAGTTCTCGATCAGGCTGCGCAGGATGCGGTGGCAGGCCCGCTGATAGGTCTCCTTCTCGGGGTGCAGCTCGGGCAGGTATTTGCCCATTTCCAGCATGCCGCAGACGGCAATGGCCGCGGCCGAGGAATCCCGGGACTGGCCCGACCCGTCGCCGAAAATCAGGTCCCAATAGCAGACGTCGTCCTTCGGCAGGCGGTTGAGGAAGTAGTTGGTCATGCCCTCGAACAGGTTGACCGAAGCGGGGTTGTGGTTCTGCAGGTAGTTCAGGGGGATGCCGTAGATGCCCCAGGCCTGACCCCGGGCCCAGGCGGAATCATCGCTGTAGCCCTGACGGGTGGCGCCCCGCAGGGGCTGGCCGGTCTGTGCGTCAAAGTAGTAGGTGTGGAAGGCCGAGGCGTCATCCCGGATGACGTAGTTGGCGGCCTTTTCAAAGTGCTTGTCCGCCGCGTCTGCGTACTTGGGATCGCCGGTGATGCCGGTGGCCCAGTACAGCAGGGGGATATTCATAAAGCAGTCGATAATCAGGCGGTAGTTGTCCTGTGCGCCCACAGCGCCCCAGGCCTGAATGAAGCCGTCCCGCTGGTTGTAGCGCTCCATCAGCTTGTCGGCCGCCAGAATGCCGGCCCGCTTGCCCTTTTCGGAGCCCACCAGCTTGTAGCCCGCCACGCAGGAGGGAGAGTACAAAAAGCCCAGATCGTGGTGGTCCAGCTCGATGCGGTTTTCCACACGGTGGAGGAAGGAGTCGATGTTCTGTTCGGCACGCTGCCGGAACGCTTCGTCCCCGGTGTATTCGTAGCACAGCCACAGCAGGCCGGTCCAGAAACCGTCGGTCCACTCGATGTTCTCGATGATGGGGTATTTCAGGCCTTTGGTGGCCGACCAGGGGAACTTGCTGCCGAAATACTCCATGTTGGCCCGGGTCTGGGCCACCACAAAGTCCATGGCCTTTTCCACTTCGGCCCGGGTCAGCAGCGGGGTGGAGAGGTATTTCTCACGGTTTTTGATGGGCTCCACATGAATGGTCTTGATCATCTCGGTCCCTCCGCCTTACAGGCCGTCCTCAAACTCCGGCTCTTCCTCGTCTGCGGTCTGGGCATCCCAGTCCACAAAGCCTTCCACGCCGGTCTGAATCACATCGGCGGTGAGTTCGGCCAGGTCCATGCTGTCCGAGGAGAAGGCGGCTTCCATCAGGGCCGGCATGCTGGTGCCGGCCACCACCCGGATCTGCTTTTCCGGCATGGTCATCTTCAGCTCCACCGCGGTGCGGAAGGGGGTGCCGCCGGCCAGGTCAGCCATCACCAGGATCTCCGGGGTCTCGATGGCGGCCAGACGGGCCTGCATGGCCTCCTTCAGCTCCTCTGCGCTCATTCCCTCGGGGAAATCCAGCGCATATACATTTTCCGGTGCGCCTGCAACCAGGCGGGTTGCGCTCAAAGCACCGGTGGCAAAGTTGCCGTGGCCGATAATCAAAATGCTGACCATAGTAGACATCCTCCTTCATCCAATCGCGTATCTGCCGGCGCCGTCCGGCGCTTCCAAGCCGGGCGCCGGGGGCCAATCTCCAGCCGTTTCGGCTGTGCCCGGCGGTGTGTTCGCCGCCGCTCAACTGTACCTACAGTATACCGTCCCGCGTCCTCCACTTGAATACCTTTTACGACACATTTCATTCACGAAACGGACATTTTGGCTGCAGATTTCAGCCTTCTCACAGCTGCGTTTGTAAAAGCGCACAAAATGAAAATCTTAAAATTGTAAAAAACGCCATACAGCTTTGATCGCTGTACGGCGTTTTTTCGCAAAAGGCGGTAAAGTCCCGCTCTGTTTTCTCTGCAGTTTTCCCGCGCGGGGTCAGGTTTCCAGTTCTGTCCGATCCGGCACATTGGAATAGACGCCGGCCTTGTCTTTCATGAACTGGGACGGAGCGCAGCCATAGTATTTTTTGAACACCCGCGAAAAGTACAGGGCATTGTCAAACCCGCACATTTCGGCGATTTCTGCGATGGTGTATCCCGCCGCCCACAGGGTCAAAAGGCGCTCGGCGGTTTTCATCCGGACGTCGGTCAGGTACTCCAGCGGAGACAGCCCCACCTCTTTTTTAAACAGCTTGCGCAAGTAATCGTAGTGGAAGGGCAGGGTCCGGATGAACTCATCCAGCTGGTAGTCGGAGCGGTCAAAGTTCTCCATGATGCTGGCCCGGATCTGGGCCACCGGCTGGGAAAACTCCACATTGCTGCGGAACACCACAATGTAGCTGGCGATCAGCTCGCCCAGAGAGGCCAGCACCAGCTCGTGGCGCTTGCGGTCAGACATATGATACAGACGGACCTGGGCAAAGGCATGGGCCAGGCTGCCGTCCTCGTCCGCCACCCGGAAGGCGTCCTGGAAGGGAAAAGACGGGGAATCCAGCATGATATGGATGTTGGCAAATCCCTCGGTGCTGGAGTTTGCGTGGGCCATTCGGGGCGGGATGACAACGGTCTCGCCGGCGGAATAGGTGATGGAGGGCTGTTCCTCAAACCGGAAGGTGCCCTCCCCTGCCGTACAGTAAACCACTTCCCAGTGATCGTGTTTGTGCATGCGGACATTGTAAATTTTGGGATGTTCCCCCACGTACATGATCCTGTTCATTTTGTTACCTCGCTGGATTGGACAAAGACGCTGTGATAGACGGCTTGGCCCCAGGGCCGGGAGACGCCGGTCAGGATTCTCCGGCGGCGATGCGGGCCTTTTCGGCGGCGTTGTAGATCCGGGTGTACTCGTCTTTCCAGGGGGTCAGGCAGTTCTGGCCCCACAGCTTGGAGCCATAGACCCGGAAGTCCTTGACGTTGGTGGAACACCACTTCCCCTCAAAATCCACCAGCATCACCGCCTTGTGGACCCGCAGCAGCATCTGGTGATCGTTGGGCGCGTAGATGTAATAGGCGCTGTCCTTGAAATCCCGCTCCAGGCCCAGCGGCATGGCGCAGTAGATCTCCTCATGGCTGCTGTCGGTGGCATACAGGCAGATTCCTCCGCCGATCTTTTCCAGGGTGACGCCATGGCTGCCGCATTCAAAGGCAAACCGGTTTTTAAAGATGCTGAACTTGACTTTTACGGCCTCTCCTACAAGCATGGAAACTCTCCTTTTCACGATTGTTCTCTTTTTGCACGGATGCACAAAAGGTCGCTGCCAAATCTGTTCTGGGTACGGGCGATTTGGATGTTTGGCTCTATCATAGCACAGATCTGTCCATTATACCACCCCTCCTTCCGCCATTCCCTATCCGCCCGGGCGGGGCGCGGGGCGTGACAGCAGGTGCCCTGTTGTGCCTTATCAAGCGGCGTCCACGGTTGGACCTAGGAGGCAGGTAGTGGGGTGGGAGTTCGTCGGGCTCCCGGGCTCATGTAAAAAAGCGCCCCTCCCGTCTTTGAACTGAACCAGTAAAAACGGACAATAGACAAAACGCCCCCTGTGTAGGAAAATAAACCTATACAGGGGGTGTTCGTATGTCCAGACAAAAATACACACATATCCAAG
>NZ_NFKB01000075.1:0-9569 GCF_002160175.1 Faecalibacterium sp. An192 | reverse complement strand
GGTGAAGGAAGTGATCTTCGTCCACCGTGAGGAAGCCGCCAGTTTGCAGAAGGGAAACCGCATGGCTTACACTGGGCTTTGAGAGGTTCAGGTGCCGCACCACATCTATGGAGCGGACCATTCCCTTCTGCTTTTGGATAACAAGGATGGCTTCCAGGTAGTCCTCACCGGATGCGTGCAGTTCCATTTGTTCCTCCTATCAAGCAGATAGTTTCTGCTCTGCATTCCACATAGCTGCATACTTTCCGCTTTTCGCCAGCAGTTCATCGTGAGTTCCGGCTTCAACAATCCTTCCGTTGCCGACAACAAGAATTTGGTCAGCGTTTTTGACAATGGAAAGCGTATGAGCGATCATCACCACAGTCTTTTTCTCTTTGAGCAGATTAGCAATCGCCTGTTTCACAGCCAGCTCGTTTTCGATGTCAAGGGACGCTGTTGCCTCATCCAAAAGCAGGATCGGGCTGTTTTTCAAAATGGCGCGGGCAATCGAAATGCGCTGGCGCTCCCCACCAGACAACAGATTTCCATTCTCGCCGGTCGGCGTATCATAGCCCTTCTCCATCTTGCGGATGAAGCTGTCACAATTAGCCTCCCGGCAGGCAGCTTCGATTTCCTCGTCCGTGGCATTGGGACGAGCGTGCCGGATGTTCTCACGAATTGTATCGTCAAAGAGAAATACATCCTGGTCTACCATAGAGATTTGTTCCAGTACACGCTCTGCGGCCACATGGTTAATTGGTTTGCCGCCGATTGAAATGGTTCCTCCATTTGCCTCGTAGTATTTTGCAATCAGGTTCAGAATGGTGGATTTGCCGGAACCGGAGTCCCCGACAATGGCTGTGAGCTTCTGGTCTGGCACCGTAAAGGTGGCGTGCTTCAACACTGGCTCTCCGGGTACATACGAAAAGTCCACATTGTCAAAGGTGATTTCATGTGTAGATGTCTGAAGCGGCTCCATACTGCCGGTTTCTTCAGGTTCTTCGATGATGTCCACAACTTTATCTTTAGAAATTTTCAAATTTTTGTAGCTCATCAACCCACGGGAGATGGAGTCCGAAAGTTTTGCAAGCAACATGGGCAGCATACAAATCAATAGATAAGAAATCGGGTCCAGTTCCCCGGATAGCATAGGGATAGATGCCGCCCATATCATCACAGGCAGTCCGATCCAAAGAAAAATACATTGGATAGCGTTTGTTGGAATACCATGTTTCTCATAGTTGTAGCTCACATCACTGAAATGCTTTAGTGCAGAAGTTACGGTTTTATTTTTCGTTCCGCCGATACCATACGCCCGAAAAGTCTGTATGCCAGTGGCATATTCTACAATGCTGGTAACTGTTTCGGCACTGACTGCGTTTTTTTCTGTACCATACTTGCGTACAACGCGAAAAGAGAGCCAGAGAAATGGAATTAAAACCAATTCAACGCAGGCAAGGATAATACCTCCCGGCAGCCAAATGCAGCCTACAAAAATAACCATCATTGAGCAGAATGTAATGTGTTTTACAATATCCCCAACCGTATGAGTAAGGATTTTTTCATAATTATTGACATCGCTGGTAACGATGTTGATGTATTGTCCAGTCTGACCTTGCGTAAATCTGGACAGAGGTATGCGCTTTATTTTATCTCCCAGGAACAGCCGAGTCCGATTGCTGACTGCTGCACCACCGATCTGACTTTGTGTATATCCAATGCTGTAAATCACAATACGCAGGATAAAAATAGCACCCAAAAACAGAGAAAGCCGGAGGAGAGAAGGCGCATTGATTGTTCCATCCCACAACATCTTCATCGCTTCATAAAGGAGCAGAAAGTTAAAACCGGACAGCATACCTTCCACAACATTCAGCACCATGCCAAGATAAAACCGGCTATTTTTCTTTAATGGATTTTCACGCATGATCTGCACCTCCCTCCAACTGATAAGTAATATTGCGGGCCGTTTCATAATCTGTCCATGCCTGATTGTAATAAGCATTATCACGCCGGACTTCATCATGTGTTCCAACACTCGTGATTGTGTGATTTTCGACAACAGCCACCTGATCGCACATTTTCAAAGCGCCCAGCCGGTGAGCAACAACGATTACGGTCTTGCCTTTGCACAGGTTTTCAATGGCCTTGTCAATCTCTACTTGATTTTCTGGATCGGCAGCACTCGTGGCTTCATCCAAAATCAGGATCGGCGCATTTTTCAGAATAGCACGCGCTATGGCAATCCGCTGCTTTTCGCCGCCGGAGAAGCGGGAACCGAAGCTGCCTACCTTCGTGTCATATCCTTCTGGCAGGGACATGATAAAATCATCAATCTGCGCCTCCTTTGCGGCAGCCCGTACTTCTTCCAGAGTGGCATTGCTGCCCATGCGGATATTTTCCAGAACACTGTCGCGGGTGAGAAAGGTCTTTTGGAACACGATCGCTATATTCTGCAAAAGTGTTTCGTAGTTGATTTCCTTGACATTCTTACCGCCAATCAGCACATCACCTTCCTGCACATCGTAAAAACGGGAAATCAATTCAATCACTGTGCTTTTTCCTGCACCAGAGCGGCCTACCAGCGCCATGCGCTCCCCATCTTTAACTTTTAGACTACAATGTTCCAGAACATTTACCTTGCCATCGTAGGAGAACCGCACATTACGCAGTTCAATATCGTGTGCCTGGGGAAAATCTCCACCGCCCTCATATATCGGCAGTTCCAGAATTTCCTCGGTTTTTGTGACCGCCTTAAGTACCTGTGCCATATTGCTGGATATTTCCTGCAAAGGACGGATCTCTGTTAGGTACATGGAGCCGACAAAAGCAAACAGAAGAAATACGCTGGCCGTAATGGAACCATTCAGGAAAAACATACCGCCCAGCGGCACCAGCAGCAGCATTCCGCACTCAATCACAACGATAAAGGTGGCATAAAATGGCCCCATCCGCTTGGACATTTCATTCCAGACATCATTTTCCTCTTTTACGGCAGCAGAAAATTTCTGAAATGATTTACTGCCCATGTTATAGGCTTTTATCAGCTTCATCCCACTGATATACTCCACCATTACGGAGTTCAGATTTGCAACAGATTGATTGGCGCGCCCCATCATGCTGGATGCCCCCATAAACATTCCAAACATGACGAATACCGCTAATACCAAAGGCACCAGCGACACCAATGCCAAAGGTACATTGACGGTCAGAAGATAAACAAATACCACTACCGGGCCAACAAGATAACAAATTAGTTCAGGCACATTATGGGCCAGAAACAGTTCCAGTTTTTCAATGTCCTCATTAAGAACTGTCTTGATCTCGCCGGTACTGCGCTCATTAAGCGCACCAAGAGGCACTTTTGCCATATGGTCAATCACCATGCAGCGCACCTTCAACAATGCACGATAGGCCCCTTTGTGAGATGCCACACCGGATGCACCGAACAATAAAAACCGGATAACAATACCGCCAGCGATAATTCCGGCATCCCGAACAACAAATTCTGCGGTACAGGTTCCTGTATAAACAGCACTCATTAGATTGTAAATCCCGTAATAGGGTATCATGGTACAAATGCCGCTGAAAAAAGACAGGATGACAGCCAAATACATCCAATATTTTTCTTTTCCTGCCCATCGGAGTAAGAGTTTGATATTGTTGCTCTTTTTCTCCTTTTGCATAAAACTCACTCCCTTCATTTCCGTTCAATAGCTATATGGAAAATAGCTTTTTTAGTTTTTCTTCATTATCTGGAACCAACGGAATATCGTCGCACTGTTCTCCGTGGTCAATATGGAGAACGCGGGAACAGGTACGGCAGACAAATTCATAGTCGTGGGTTACGACAAAAATTACTTTTCCCATGGCAGAAAGTCTCTGGATCAGCAATGCAACTTGCTCCATACTATCGAAGTCCAAACCGCTTGTAGGTTCGTCGAATACCAAAAGTTCCTTCCCACAAATCATGCTGACAGCAACCGCTACCCGTTGCTTTTGGCCTCCGCTGAGTGTGTTTGGATGGTGATGGCGATAGGGTAATAAGCCAAGGCTATCCATTGTTGTTTCTATCAGCGCTTTATCTGGATTGCGGATACCAAAGGAGCATTCCGCCTCTACGCTATCGGCAAATAGTTCAAAGTTGACATCCTGCATAACCATGTACGAACGACGCAGCCTTTCTTTTCTGTCTTGAGGCTTTTTATTCCAGAGGAATTGTCCACTGGCTTCTTTATGCAGTCCGCACAGAGTACGAGAAAGAGTTGTCTTTCCCGCTCCGTTATGACCGACAACACCAATGACTTCTCCGATTCCTGCTGAAAGATTGATATGTTCCACAATAGCCTGTTTCTTATAATACAAATCTACATCCTGCAATTTCAGGACTTTGTTATCTGTCGCGCCTGGACTTGTGAATTGTGGATGTACTTCACGGAGATCCACGGCCCGGAGGCCCATGCGCTCCCGCTCGTCTCTTTCAATCGCCCTAAATTGTTCTGGTGTATAAATCCCGGCGATTTGTCCCTGCTCCATGTAGACAATGCGATCCGCAACATCCATCAAATAATAAAGTCGATGTTCCGCAATTAAAACTGTCTTTCCCTGCTGCTTAACCAGCTTCAGGTGCTTTCTTAAATCCTGTATGGCATCCATATCCAGATTGGAAGATGGCTCGTCCAACAAGTAAATGTCTGGGTTCATGGCATAGACGGAGGCAAACGCAACTTTCTGCTTTTCGCCGCCAGATAATGCGTGCAGGGAACGGTTACGCAGTGACTGGATTTCTAAATCCGCTGCTGTGGTTCCCACTCGTTGGCGCAATTTCTCCGTTGGCATTCCTTGATTTTCAAGGCCAAATGCAATTTCGCTGTCACTATCCGTATTGAAAAATTGCGTGCGTGGATTTTGGAATACACTTCCTACTTTTTCTGCAATTTCATACATGGTCAGCTCGGCAATATCTTTGCCATCAATCACTACCTGTCCAGTCAACTCTCCGGCATAAAACCGGGGAATGAGTCCGTTTACAAGGCGGGTAATCGTTGTTTTCCCACAACCGCTTCGCCCGCACAGCAGGATGCATTCCCCATCTTTGACAGTCAGGTTAATATCATGCAGCCCGCCTTGATCCCGTCCCTCGTATGAGAAGGTTATGTTTTTCAGTTCAATCATTCAGAACACCTCCTCATAGAATTGCCCCACAAGGAACATGGCAAGGAAAACAAGCACCACAATGAGGTCAACTATGCCAAAGCCAATCTTTACATACGAAGTCCGCTGCGTAGGATTTTCAATTCCCCTTGTCACAGACGCAACTGTTAGTTCGTCCGCGGTTTTGGATGCAGCCATCATCAGAGGAACATAGATGCACTCGATTGTCATAGCCGGATGCAATATAAAGTTTTTGAGATTAGGCGATACATCCCGCATCCGCATAGCATCCTTGATAAAATGCCAGTCCTCTCGAATTGTAGGTACATAGCGCAGCATGACCGCAACAGGGATTACGATCTTCTGTGAAATATGGCTTCTGTTCATGGCAGAGAGAAATTCTCCCACTTTTGTTGTTGAAATGATAATACCGGACAAAATGCCACAAGGATAAACCTTATGAACCAGGCCCAGGAACGCAATCAACATTACCTGCACATTACCGGATGGCATCTGCAACACCGCCTGCGTCAACAGATAGAACCCACCATAGACAATAACGCCGATAATGGAGTAGCGTATTTTCCCACAGGCAATACCAAAGCAGGCCACCAGCGCAACGACAAGCATTTCATAAAAAAGGGATGGAGCCATTGTTGCCGACAGGACACATAGGAGCAACAGTAGTATTTTTGTACGGGGGTCTATCCAAAGACCCCCGCGTTTTTCTCCGTTACTCATGCAGTAATCCCCGCTTTTTCAAACTGCTTTTTGAGCAATTTCTTTCCTACAAGGCCGCTGATAATCGCCAGAACGATAGTTCCCAGCAGAATGACCGGCAACATTCCTGTAGGTGCCGAATCAGTCATCATATCAATGTATTCCTGTGCAGTTCCTTTGTTCAACATTGTTTCTGCCCATGCTGCGGGATCAGCGAAATAAGCCAAAAACACGCCAGCAGGCCCAAGGCAGAACAGAGAATAAGAAGCAATATTCCACTTGATATTTCGATAGGCTTTCACACCCGCAACGATCTCAGCTACAATACCCATAACGACATATCCAAGATCCATTGCCCAGTGCATTCCGAGTACATACCAGACGATGCCGTTAATAATGCCCAAAATGACGATGCCGCCGCGCTTAGGTACTTTTGCTATCATCAGAAGATATACAGGCCCGCAGAGCAGGGCAATCCCAAACGGCTGATAAAAAGTGAGTGCTGGGTTTGGAGCAAAAGGAAGGGAGCCGATAAGCTCGAATACAAAAAACAGTGCGGTGAAAATACCAATGGTTACAAGGTCTTTGACAGTAAGACCTTTCTTGTTCAGATACGACGATTGCGCAGACATATCAAAATCCTCCTTTTCAGAGAAGCGCTATCTTGACGCTCCCTATTTCTTGTGTTATATTTTGATTAGATGCCGCTAACCACAAATCAAAGATACTCTATTTGCATCCTTCTTACAATAGATTGGAAGGATGTTTGCGTTATCAGGATATAAGTTTGCGCAATCGTGGCAAAGGAGCGAAAAGCGTTATGGAAAATATGATTGATGATTTCTATGTAACACAATTTGCAGAACGGGGATTTGTACCCGCTCCGAGTAATCTGGATTATTGCAAAGTTGGAACCACATGGCAGCTAAATGACAAAATTGGAACAGGCACATTCTGGATTTATAGCAAGCAAAATCTTTTTGACATTAAAATCCACGACTTTTATCTCAACGAGGATACAATTCTGGATTTTAACTGGCCGGAATGTTTAAGTATTATGCAATTTGATTCTATTTCCGGCGAGGAACTATCTCCTTATCATCGCTTAGAAGTTGGAAGTGTGAAAAGTTTCATTGGCGGCTACTCCACATATAAAGTGCTCATTCATAAAAAAATTCCAATCCGTACTGTTGGAATTGAAATCATGCCTGCTTATTATGAGGATTACTTAAAAGAACAATATCCTGATGAATATGCAAATCCCCTCAAAGCATTTGAGGCCATTGGACAGACAATGGATTTTCCTGAAATGTCTCGTCTGCTAAAGCAGGTAGAGGTGTATAGGGGCAGCGGCATTTCTGCGGCCTTGTTTTATGAAGGAAAAGTAGCCGAAGCAATCTCACTGATTGTGGAGCGGAGTCGGTTGTTACAACAGAAAAAAGATGTTCGAAAAAAGTTGTCCGTTCAGGATGTCCAGCAGTTAGAAAACTTGACAATGTATCTCAACGATCATTGCATACAAGATATTCCATTAGAGCAGATCGTGCGTATTTCCTGCATGAGTGCCAGAAAACTTCAGGTTGCTTTCAAAGAATATCATGGTTGCACGATTACAGAATATATTCAGCAACGGCGTATGAGCCAGGCAGAGACACTATTAGCCAAAACCGACCTGACAATCAAACAGGTGGCGCAAAGTGTTGGATATTCAAGTGCAAGTCGATTCGCTGAATTATTCCGCAAAAGCACTGGATTGCTGCCATTAGAGTACAGAAAAACAGCACAGCGAAAGTAAAGCGAGAGCCAAGGATTATTATTCTCTGGCGATCACCTTACAACTCGGATTGTATAATTTCCTCCACTTGTGCTTTCGGTGTATTCATCAGCCCTACCCAGTGCATAGGGTCCACAGGCTTTCAGTTCCTCGGTCACACCCGCCACCTCTATCATACAATTCTCTTTTCTCATTGGAAGAAATACCGCCCAAAAGGGCCAAAATACGGGGTACGTGAAACCGGCAAGCAAGTCATCTGGCTATCCACTTTGCCAGATGATGCTTGTTGGGGAAGCCCCCAAGCCCCTTTGAACGCAGAAGTTCCTTCTGCGGCTGCGCGTTCTGCGAACGCTTTATAAAAGGTTGACCACAACCGGCTTAACGCTGGCTGTGGTCTTTTTCATGCTCGTTTGCCGGAACGTCCGTGCGCAGCACCTGGTCCACGTTCGACTTCACCGTCAGAAGCTCCCGCATCTCATCGCGGGCGCGGCGGTACTCTGGGTAGAGCTTTTTCTTTTTGTTCAGCAATTCGCCGTACTCCGTGTTCAGGTCCTTGACCCTGGGCAGCTTCTTGAGGTTCAGCTCATTGAAGGCGTCCTTGGCCGCCTGGTGCAGGGTGATCTCCTCTCGGTGTTCTTCCCGGAACTTTTTCGAGTACCCGGCCTTGCGGTAGGCCACATAGGTATCACGGGTTTTGGCATAGTTGATGATATGTGTCCTCAGCTTGCTGATTTCCGCCATGCGGCTTTCGGCGGTCTTGAGCTGGCCTGCCAGATCGTCATAGCGCGCCGAAGCTGCGGCGGCTTTTTCTTCCAGCGCGGCATATTCCAGCAGGTCATGCTCAGACAGGTAGGTCATGGTCTGCGCCATCTGCTTCAGGTTGAACACCTTGGCCCAGCGGGCATAGCCCGCCCCTTTGCCTGCCTGCAGCTTGGCCTGAATGTCCACCAGCAGGCTCGGCTTGGGTGTTTCAGGTATCCGAACCGGCACCTTCCGCGGCGTGTGCTCTTTCTCTCCCGCCAGTACGGCAGACAGGTCTTCCTTCGTATATCCTTTGCCCAAGTTGCTGAGACGGGCTGGCTTTTTCCAGCCGGGCGCGCAGAGCGTTATGTTTTTGCCCCGCCGCTCTACGGTGCAGCCGGTCTTTTCCAGCTCTGTGAACAAAGCGCCCAGCTCCGCAGGTTTCTGTTCCAGCGCCCGGTCAATCAGGACCCGCAGCGTCTCCCGGTGGGACGGCTTGGCCCGGTCGCCCAGCCACTTGTTATAACTCTTGCCGTGCGGCTTGGGATTCTCCACGATGGAGTAGCCGTTCTCAATGCAGATGGTGTCGCTGAGCCGCCGGACTGCCCGGGTGCTGCCCAAAAAGTTGCGAAATTTGCGGTCACAGTCCAGGTTCACGGCGTTCCAAATGATGTGATTGTGAACGTGAGCTCTATCAATGTGGGTGCAGACAATAAAGGCGTGGCCCTCCTTGGTGAAACGGCGGGCCAGCTCGTATCCCAGCCGGTTGGCCTCCTCTGGCGTGATTTCTCCTGGCACAAAGGACTGCCGCAGATGGTAGGCGATGATGTCATCCTTTCCCCGCACACGTCCGGTCGCGGCGGTATATTGCCGCTTGGCCAGAAGAAACTCGGCGTCAGCAAGTTCGCCGTTGCACTGGTAGCTGGTCACCAGCCGGCCCTTGTCGGTCTTGTCGGGGTTCTTCACATACCCGATGATGTCCCGGATCGCTCGCTTCACCGTCCGGCCCTTGCCTGTGTGCAATGGCATGATGCACGTTGTGGCCATGTGGTTTTCCTCCCTTCAAAAAGAAAAGGCGGCCCGCTCTTGCAGGCTGAACCGCCCCATATTGTGCGGACAGTACAAAAAAGAGGCCTGCAAGGGGTAGAACAAGCGAATCAAAGACTGGCCTGGCGAAGCGAGAGCGGAGCCAGGCCAGTCT
>NZ_NFKB01000074.1:0-9617 GCF_002160175.1 Faecalibacterium sp. An192 | reverse complement strand
TCGGCTGTATCTGCCGCAGGCAGCGCCTCGGCTCCGCAGCCTCTGGACTCCCTACCCACCCTAACGACCAGGGTCTGAACCCTGGACCCAAAAGAGGAAGTCGCGGCGTTCAAAAGCCTAAAAAACACTGTCATGCCTGGCCCGTGGAAACTTTCAGGGCCTCAAACGGCGGCACGGGTGTTTTTCTTAACGGCTTTTGCCCGCCGCTCCGATTGGTACCATATGCCCGCCCCAGCGGGCTGGCGGTTCGGTGTGTCTTTTGGTGCTGTAGGGCGCACACTTTGAAATTGCAAGGTGATACCCTTTTTATGATCTAAACCCACCCAACCACCCAATAGCGGAACCCCTGCGGCCTGTGGCCGCGCCCCCTAACAGGGGCTCTAAATTTTTAACGTTTCTTTTGTCCATCAGCGCCGCGGATTTATTATCAATAGTGGCTTCCCCAGGTTTCCAAACGCATAAAAACAACCCCCGCCCCAATAAAGGGCGAGGGTTGCTGCATTTTTATATGTTTTCAGCGCGTACCGGTTGAGAAAATCAGGCTATCTGAAACCTTGGACTCACCGGGGCGCAGCCCGGGAGCCTTCTAAAGCGGCCGATAATCCTTGACTCGTAAAATCAGGTTTTGAGTCCGTTTGCATCGCACCGCGCCACAGGCGCAAACGCCGGGAGCGAGCCAGGGCGTAAAGACCCCGCGGAAGTTCCGGAGACCCGCAAACTTCATGGTACACATTGAAAGCTTTTTGGTTACTTTTTCTCCGAAAAAGTAACTCAGGTGTCGGCGAGTTCGCCGCGGCTGGCGGCCTTCAGGTAGGCGAAGATGAAGCCGTCCAGGTCGCCGTCCATGACGGCGTTGACGTTGCTGGTCTCGTAGCTGGTACGGTGATCCTTCACCATGGTATAGGGCATGAAGACATAGCTGCGGATCTGATGACCCCAGGCGATCTCGTTCTGGACGCCCTTGATGTCCTCGATCTTGTCCATGTGCTGCTGCTGTGCGATCTGGTACAGCTTGGCTTTCAGCATCTGCATGGCGTAGTCGCGGTTCTGGAACTGGCTGCGCTGGGTCTGGCAGCTGACCACGATGCCGGTGGGCTTATGGATCAGGCGAACCGCACTGGAAGTCTTGTTGATGTGCTGGCCGCCGGCGCCCGACGAACGGTACACCTGCATTTCAATGTCCTCGGGCCGGATATCCACCTGAATGGTGTTGTCCAGCTCGGGCATCACTTCCAGAGACGCAAAACTGGTCTGACGCCGTGCGTTGGAGTCAAAGGGACTGACCCGCACCAGGCGGTGGACGCCGTTTTCGCTCTTGAGCAGGCCGTAGGCGTTGGCGCCCTTCACCATGATGGACGCGCTCTTGATGCCTGCCTCGTCGCCGTCCTGGTAATCCAGCACTTCCACGTTCATCCCGTGGTTGGAGGCCCACCGGGTGTACATGCGGTACAGCATCTCGGCCCAGTCCTGGGCCTCGGTGCCGCCGGTGCCGGCGTGGAAGGTCAGAATCGCGTTGCTGTGGTCGTATTCGCCGTTCAGCATGGTCATCAGCTGCAGCTCATCCACCGCTTTGCCCACGGCGTCCACTGCCTGCTCCCCTTCCGGGATCAGGGAGGGGTCGTTCTCCTCCTCCAGCATCAGCAGCATGGTCTGGGCATCCTCATACAGGCCCTGCAGCTTCTCAAAGCGGCCCAGCTTGCCCTTCAGGTCGCCCACTTCATCGAAAACTTTCTTGCTGGCCTCGGCGTCATCGTAAAAGCCCGGCCGGGTCATGGTGTGTTCCAGCTCCTGGACACGCTTCTTGCTGGCGTCGATGGCCAGCGCCTCCTCCAGGTCCTGCACCGACTTGCCATATTCGGCCAGCTGGACCTTCAGTTCGTCAATCGTTATCATAGCTACCTCTCACATCCGTGTTGGTTGGTGTATCCGAATTAGTATACATGGAACCGCCGGCAAAATCAATCCTTGCCCGGCGACGCCGGTTTCTGGTGCAGGGCGCCGGTGCCGCCCTCCACCACGCCGTCATGGCGCAGCACCGCGATCACCGTGCCGAAAAACAGCTTCACATCCCCCAAAAAGGTGATGCCGGCCACATATTCCCCGTCCAGGCGGGCCTTCACCGGGATCTCCAGCTCGTCCCGGCCATGGATCTGGGCCAGGCCGGTGAGGCCGGGGCGCACGTCGTTGGCCCCGTACTTGTCCCGCTCTTCCAGAAGGTCATACTGGTTCCACAAGGCCGGCCGGGGTCCGATCACCGCCATGTCCCCCACCAGGATGTTCCACAGCTGGGGCAGTTCATCCAGGCTGGTTTTCCGCAGAAAACGCCCCACCCGGGTGATATACTGGTCGGGGTCGGCCAGCAGATGGGTGGGCATGTCGTGGGGGGTGTCGCTGCGCATGGTGCGGAATTTCAAAATCCAGAAATGGCTCTTGTGAATCCCCACCCGCTTCTGTTTGAAAAACACCGGGCCCGGTGAATCCACCTTGATGGCCACCGCCAGGCCCAGCAACAGCCAGGACAGGCAGATCAGCCCGCACAGCGCCAGAACTGCGTCCAGCGCCCGCTTGCCGTACTTTCGATACATACCCCGCACCTCTCCTCTGCGTTATGGTCGTACTGTGAGTGTGCCCCCTGTGCCGGGCGGCATACACAGCGGCACCGATAATAAGTATTATAGCATATTTTGCCTGCTTCCACAAGATAAAAGCGATGCACTTTGATTTTTGGGGCGGGGGACGTTCTTGCGCGGGGGCGGGTTCTGTGCTATCATAGCCTTGGATTTTTCATGGACAGGGCCGCGGATTTTACATAGGCGTGGTACAATGGACTATGGAAAAAACGACTCTGCCCCTCCGTGGGCCCGACGAAAGGGAATGGTTATGGAACAAAACGAAAAAATGACCCCGCTGGAAAAGCGCTGGGTCCTGTACGATGTGGGAAACTCGGCCTTCACCCTGCTGATCTCCACCATCCTGCCCATCTACTTCAACGGCCTGGCCGAATCCGCCGACCTGACCGACGCCGAATACCTGGCCTTCTGGGGGTATGCGGCGTCGCTGGTGACGGTGGTGGTGGCGGTGCTGGGGCCCACCCTGGGCGCCGTAGCCGACCTGCCCGGCATGAAGAAAAAACTCTTTGTCCTGTGCGTGGCGGTGGGCATCGCGGGATGCGCCGTCATGGGCCTGGTGCAGTCCTGGATCTGGTTTCTGGGCTGCTTCGTCATCGCCAAGATCGGCTACAGCTCCAGCCTGGTCTTTTATGACTCGATGCTCACCGACGTCACCACCCCCGAGCGGATGGACCGGATTTCCTCGGTGGGATACGCCTTCGGCTACGCCGGCAGCTGCATCCCCTTTGTGGTGAGCCTGGGCATCGTGCTGGGGTATGAGGCCATCGGCCTCACCCTCAACACCGCCATGCTGGCGGCCTTCCTGCTGAACGCCGGGTGGTGGCTGGTGTGCACCCTGCCCCTGCTGCGCAGCTACCGCCAGAAGCACAGCGTCCGCGGGGACGGGCACATGGTGTCGGGGGCCTTCCGCCGGCTGGGCGAGACCCTGCGGGAAATCCGGGGCAACAAACAGGTGTTCTGGTTCCTGATCGCCTTCTTCCTCTACATCGACGGCGTCTACACCATCATCGACATGGCCACCGCCTACGGCCAGGCCCTGGGCCTGGACAGCACCGGCCTGCTGCTGGCGCTGCTGGTGACCCAGATTGTGGCTTTCCCCTTTGCGCTGCTGTTCGGGTGGCTGTCCCGCAGGGTGGACACCGCCCTGCTGGTGTCCATCGGCATCCTGGCCTATGTGGGCATCGGCACTTACGCCATCTTCCTGCGCAGCCAGACCCAGTTCTGGATCCTGGCCGTCTGCGTGGGTATGTTCCAGGGGGGCATCCAGTCCCTCTCCCGCTCCTACTTCGGCAAAATCATCCCGCCCGAGCGCTCGGGTGAATATTACGGCCTGCTGGACATCTGCGGCAAGGGCGCATCCTTTGTGGGCACCTTCCTGGTGAGCGCCATGACCCAGATCTCGGGCAGCACCTCCATCGGCGTCATGGTGATTGCGCCGCTGATTTTGCTGGGCTTCTTTGCGTTCCGCCGCTCGGTTCGGGAGAGCCGGCGGGAGAACGCCTGACATTCTGAACACAATGAGGTGAATTTCCATGCCTGCTGTCTACGCACACCGCCGCTTCGGCGGCGAGGTTCTGGCGGCCTGCCGCAACGATGTGGCCCGCACCGCCATCGAGACCTATCCCGACCTGTACCGCATCGGGCTGCAGGGCCCCGACATCCTGTTCTACTACCATCCCCTGCGGGCCAACGGCTACAAAACCGCCGGCGACGGGATGCACGACGCCCCGGCTGCGCCCTTCTTTGCAGGGGCGGCGGCCCGGGTCAACGACCGGGCCGAGGGCCAGGCCCTATTGAGCTATCTGCTGGGGTTCATCTGCCATTTTGCCCTGGACAGCGAATGCCACAGCTACATTGAATATGAAATCAACCGCAGCGGCCACGGCCACATTGCCATCGAGACCGCCCTGGACGGCGCCCTGATGGAGGCCGACGGGGTGGACTGGCGCAGCGTCAACCCGGCGGGATACATTGCGGTGAACGAGGTGACCGCCCGCACCATCGCCCGGGTGATGCCGGCGGGCCGGGAGCAGGTGCGGACCTGTCTGGCCAACATGAAGCGGTACAACCAGCTCCTGATGCCGGGGGGCCCGGTGCGCAACGCCCTGGTGAAGGGCGTGCTGCATCTGTCGGGCAAGTGGGACCCTCTGGGCGGGCTGGTGATTGCGGCGCTGGACCGTCCGGCCTTTGCGGACAGCTGCGCCGAGCTGATGCGGCTGGGGGATCAGGCGGTGCCGGTGGCCCTGGAGCTGATGGACAACTACTGCGACCACATTTTCCACGGCGCCGCCCTGAGCGACCGTTTTGACCGCACCTACGGACCCCATCCCGACCTGATGGCGGTCTACGAGAACGGCGGGAAGTAAACCAAACCGCCAACCATCCAAAATAACCACAGGGGCTCCTCTGCCGGACGGCGGGGGAGCTTTTTTGTGGGGCTGTGAGGGTTTAAAGGTTTGCCGCCCTGCCCTTTAACACTCTATTTCTTTTCCCTTTTTTCCGCTCCGCTGGGGCCAGAGGGCCAGGGAGGGGGTTTCGACTCCCCCTCCCTAGGTCCGGGTTGCCGTTACCCAAATTTTCAGCGCGGGGCGCTGCCCGCTTGAAAATTTGGACGGCTGCCCCTGCTCCGCCTCGGCTGTTTCTGCCGCAGGCAGCGCCTCGGCTGCGCAGCCAACCACGTCTCCCTACTTCGTCCACTGGACGCGGTCGGCTCGGCTGCCCCTGACAGGGGCTCTAAACCAAAAACAACCCCCGCCCAATAAAGGGCGAGGGTGATTGTATGTTATCGGTTTTCAAAACGTACCAAATGAGCAAACCAGGCCACGCGAAACTTTGCATCGTACCCGGGCACAGCCCGGACGTCGAGTAAGCGCGGCAGAGTGTGCCGCCGGTTGGGCCTCATAAAGAGCGGCCAGAGTTCATGGTACCCAGTGAAAAGCTTTTTGGTTCCTTTTTCTCGAAAAAGGAACTTAAGGTTCCAGGGCCTTTTTGAGGCGGATGTCGTCGCCAAGGAAACGGTAGGGTACAAAGGCCGAGATGCGGCTGGCGACCTTTTCGGTGTAGAGCTTTTCCAGCAGGGTGCCGTCCACAATGTTGGAGGTCAGGATGGTGGGCCGGCGCCGTCCCAGCCGGTCGTTCAGCAGACTGTACAGGGTGCTGATGACGAAACTGGAATTGAACTCGGTGCCCAGATCGTCCAGAATCAGCAAGTCCGCCCCGCCCACCGTGTCCAGAAGGGCATCCTTTTCGCCCGCCGGGTCGGACCCGAAATGCAGGGTCTCCACCCGGCTGAAAAAGTCGGGGCTGGAAATGTAAATCACATCGTATCCCTTGTCCAGGGCCGCCCCCGCCACCGCCAGGGCTGCATGGGTCTTGCCCAGGCCGGCGTTGCCGGTGAGCATCAGGTTTTCGCTGTCCAGGTCGAACTCCTCCGCGTAATCCCGCAGATCCGCCAGCAGTTCCGCCATGTACTGGCGGACGCTGCGCCCCGTTTTCGGGTCGGGGGTGTTGGGATAGTAGTCCAGCTTCATGGTGTCGAAACTGGTCACCGACAGGCTGGACATGGCCTCGATTTCCTCCCGGCGCAGCCGCTGCATCTCCCGCCGCACACAGACACAGGTCTTGCCCTCCGCCACCCCTGTGTCCTGGCAGAGGGAACAGGTATATTTGGGCTCCAGGGCCAGGGGGGAGCGGCCGCTGGCCGCCAGCAGGGCGTCCCGCTTCTGCCGTGCCGCCGCCAGGGCCGAGGCCGCCGCCGTCCGGTCGGCCCCCCGTGCCCCCGCCAGGGCGCACCGCACCCCGCAGGCCGTCACTTCGTCTTCCGCCGCCTTCAGGGCCGGAATCGCCGCCCGCGCCTCCGCCCGGGCATCCTCCGCCCGGGCCCGGGCCTTCTGCCGCCGCGCCGACACCGTCCGCATGGCCGCCTGGTATAGCTCGTTTCGTGTGCGCACTGTCTGCGCCTCCTTTTCTCTTGGCTGTGGGGAAGTTATTCTTTCCGCTTATGCCGCCGGGGCCGCTCCAGGACGTCCTGCAAAAAGTCGTTGCCGCTGGGGGTCTCCCGGTCCACCCGCAGGTTCCGGCTGGCCCCCGCCACGGGGGCCGGACCCCGCACGTCCCGCACCGTCCGCAGGCCCTTGGCGTCCCAGGTTTTCAGGATGCTGTTCCAATACCACAGGTCCCGCCGCGGTCCCGCCTGGACCGCCGCCTCCTGCACCATGGCGTCGTCGTAGCCGTAGACTTCGTACCACCGGGCAATGGCTTTCCGCCCGCCCAGGGTGAGGGCGTCCGGCTCCACCTGCAAGAGGCTGGCCACATACGCCTCCCGCTGCTGGCGCAGGGCCAGCAGTTTCAGGTGTGCGTCCGCCTCCTCGCCGGTCTGCACCCCTTCGGCCCGCCACACTTTCAGCTCGTGGCTCAGGGCTCCCATGGTCCGCTTGCCCCGGCCCGCCAGGTACGCCAGACACAGCATCACCGTCTCGGGCTCGTGGCCCTCCTGCAAATACAGGTTCACCAGCTTTTCCATCTCGCTGTGGGTCAGCGCCCGGGCAAAGGTCCGCTGGGCGCAGTCGATGAGGCTGGCAATCATGGGATCGGTGCGGCTGGCCGCCGCAATCTCGTTCCAGCGCAGGGGAGTGGGGGCCGGCTCGCCGCCCGCCGGGGCGGCGTTTTCGTCGTACCGCTCCAGCAATCCCGCCCCCGCCCAGTAGGCCAGGGCGCTCTCGGCCGTCATCCGGCTCCGGAGCTTCAAATCCACACACAGCTTGTCCGGGTCGGTGACCCCCGTGGCCAGTACGTACAGCGCCACCCGGACGCTGGCTTCTTCGGCGGCGCCCAGCCGGGCAAACACCAGCTGCGGCACCGCCACCGTATCCCCCTGCTGGGGCTTGAGGCGGTAGATCATCCCTGTTCCTCCTCCTGCTCCTGGGCCGGCGGCGTCCAGGGCTCACAATCCAGAATCGACGGCGCCGTCTGCCAGCGGTCGGGGTCGGCGTCGTAGACGCTGCGTATCCATCCCCGGGCCGCCGTCAGGCCCTCCTCGTCCAGGGCAAAGGTTTCGCTCTGCCGCAAAGCCGGGTCGGTATACTCAATGGTCCAGGGCCCCGGCCAGATCTCCACCGTCAGGATGGCCTGCTCCCCGTCGTCGGTCTTGCGCTTGCCGGGGGTGGCCCGATAGCGCATTTCGGCCTGGTTGGCCGAATATACGTTCTTGTTCTTGAAATACAGCAGCCGCGGCAAATCCAGCATGACGGCCCCGCCTCCTTTCCCTGATGCCTTTTATTATAAGGCATCGGGGCCGAATTGCAAGACCCGCCGCCCGCCGGACCAAAAAACTTTCCCCAAACCCGTTGACAAATCCACGCCCCCCTGCTAAAATAACAGGGTAACCTCGTGCAGGGTTAGCTCATCCGGTAGAGCGACTGCTTCCCAAGCAGTAGGCGGCGGGTTCGAGTCCCGTATCCTGCTCCAGTTTCGGCGGCAAACCATGGTGTTTGCCGTCTTTTTTTGTACCTGGGGCAGGGGAGGGCGTCACCCCTTCCGCTTGTGCCGCCGGGGCCGGG
Organism: Faecalibacterium sp. An192; assembly: GCF_002160175.1. Classification (NCBI taxonomy): domain Bacteria; kingdom Bacillati; phylum Bacillota; class Clostridia; order Eubacteriales; family Oscillospiraceae; genus Faecalibacterium; species Faecalibacterium sp. An192. The sequence continues at coordinate 1,429 of NZ_NFKB01000074.1, read as the reverse complement.
CGGCGGCGTCCGCCAGAAAGTCGCTGCCGCTGGGGCTGGGCCGGTCCACCCGCTTTCCGCCCCCTCCGCCGCCCCGATGGGCGGCTTGCCAGGCGGCCAGGGTCAGCTGTCCCGACGCCGCGGCCTGGTCCAGAATCCGCCCGATATAGGCCAGGGGACTGCGGGCTCCATGGGATGCCGCCTGCCGGATGGCCTCCAGGATGAGGCCCTCCTCCAGACCCTTCTCCCGATACCGGGCCAGCATCCGGGCGGCCTGGGCGGCCCCGTCGTATCCGCATTGGGTCCAGACCTGTTCCAGCTGGGTCGTCTCCCTCTCCTCCTCCGGGGCGCACGCCCCCGCAGGGATCGTCTCAGAGACAGAGACAGGGACAGTCTCATGTACAGTCTCAGGGACAGGGACAGGAACATTCTCAGTCTCAGGTACAGGGACAGGAACAGGAACATTCTCAGGAACAGTCTCAGGGACAGGAACAGGTACAGTTACAGCTTGATTTGCTACCGTTTGCTTAGCAAAAGTAGCATTTGCTTGATTTGCTTGGGTTTGCCCGTCAGAATCCGGGCCGTCTGCGAGGGGTTCGGCCTGGTTTTCTGCCTCAAGATGGGCCGCCCGCTGGCGGCCGCCGCGGGAACCCGCCTGACGGCGCTTTTCCCGGGTGGCGTCCCATTTTTCGATGCTGGCGTCCAGGCGCTGGCGGATGAACTCCCATGCCATGGCCGCCACCGGGCTGTCCAGCCGGGGGACGGCGCCCGTCTCGGTATACTCCAGAATGGCGCAGAACAGCTGCCCCACATCCTCCATGGGGAGGCTGCGCAGGGGCTTGGCCCAATCGGTATAAAACAAAACGCTGGTCTTTTTCTCGGGTGTATCCATAACGGCCTCCTTTGGCGTGATGTGGGATGCGGGCCCCGGCGGGGCGAAATGCTTTTGCATCCAGTGTAACGCACCCGGCCCGGGAGGGACAGGGTGTCCTTTTGGAGGGAATTTTCTGCGGTGGAAACTTTGAGAAACACAAACTTTGCCGCTCTGCCTTTAACACTTCTTTTCTTTTCCCTTTTGTTCGCTCCGCTGGGGCCAGAGGGCCAGGGAGGGGGTTTCGACTCCCCCTCCCTAGGCCCTCTGGACTCCCTACCCTCCCTAACGACCAGGGCAGCTTTGGCCCGGCGCGTCCAGTGGACGAAACAGCCGGGCCGAAGCTGGCGCAGCGCTCCGGTTTTTGCAAGCGCCCTCCGCGGCGCGCTGCAAAAATCGGCTAAGCGCAAGAGGACTGACTCCTGGACCCAAAAGAGGAAGTCGCGTCGTTCAAAAGCCTAAAAAACACTATCATGCCTGGCCCGTAGAAACTTTCAAGGCCTCAAACGGCGGCACGGGTGTTTTTCTTAACGGCTTTTGCCCGCCGCTCCGATTGGTACCACATGCCCGCCTCAGCGG
>NZ_NFKB01000073.1:0-10018 GCF_002160175.1 Faecalibacterium sp. An192 | reverse complement strand
TGACAACGCAATGGCCGAAAATTTTTTCGGTATCCTGAAAACAGAATGCATCTACCGCCAAAAGCTCAAGACATTTCAGCAGGCCAACGATCTGATCGACGAGTACATCTACTTCTATAACCACGAGCGGCTCCAGACAAAGACTGGCCTGGCTCCGCTCTCGCTTCGCCAGGCCAGTCTTTGATTCGCTTGTTCTACCCCTTGCAGGCCTCTTTTTTGTACTGTCCGCACAATATGGGGCGGTTCATTTTTCAATGAAAAGGAGCATAATTTATTTTTTCGCCCTTCACAGAAATTTCGGTTTAAGGGGTTTCAGATCACTGGATGTTATGTGGCGCACTATTTTCTATGCTAACTTGAGAAAATCCTTGTCAGATTTTGGAATCACGGTTATACTGAATTTATAATTTATTTGCAGGAATCACAGGGGAAGTGTGAAGGGACATGTTATCACCCGGCCTTTACGAACAGATCATCAATCAGGCTTTAAACAGCGAGCTTTTGGAAATTCCCGAGGCCTGCAAGTCCATTGCGCCCATTGATAGGGCAGAGGCCTCGAAAGCGTTAGCACAATATCTAGCAGATGTGGTGCAGAAAGGAATGGAGAATCTGCTGGACAATGGGGGGGATATTTCTGCGCAGATCGGGCTTGTCAACCAGATCGTAACCTTGATTCAAAATACCACGCAAGAAGCTGACTTTGCTGCGCTGCATGTTGACCAGCGGGCAGAGCAGCTTCTTGCGCTTTTAAGGCAGCAAGACCCTCGGCTGGCAGCAGGAAAGACGGCTGCAAGCTTGAGCCGGCCGGAGACATCCATTGCCCGGAGTAGTCTGTTTACAGGCGCCATCAAGGAACCTCAGATGTACACAGAACTGAAAAAGGAGATCGTTTCTGCTGATCGCATTGATATGCTGGTCTCCTTTATCAAATGGAGTGGCCTTCGACTTTTGATGGAGGAACTGAGAGAGTTTACCCAAAATGGCGGCGAATTGCGGATCATCACCACTTCCTATATGGGAGCTACAGATCTAAAAGCCATTGAGGAACTGCGTGCTCTGCCGAATACCCGGATTAAGGTCAGCTATGATACCAAGCGCACACGACTTCACGCAAAGACCTACGTCTTTTACCGAAACACAGGTTTTACCACTGCCTATGTGGGCTCCTCCAATCTGTCCAATGCAGCCATCTCCAGTGGTTTGGAGTGGAATGTAAAGGTCACCCGCAGAGATCTGCCAGAGACCATCGACAAGATTGCTGCTACGTTCGAGAGCTACTGGAACGCAAGCGAATTTGAGTATTACTCGGAGGGGCAAAAGGAACGGCTGGCCCGAGCACTGAAAGCGGAGAAATACTTTGACTCCAAGAACGCCGCCCTCTACACTATGGACATCACGCCCTACTCTTACCAGCAGGAAATTTTGGATAAGCTGGAGGCGGAGCGAACCATCCGAGGATATACCCGCAACCTGGTGGTAGCTGCCACCGGTACGGGCAAGACGGTGATTTCGGCGTTGGATTATAAACGGTTTTGCAAACAGAATCCCGGAAAGCCCCATCGGCTGCTCTTCATTGCCCACCGGGAAGAAATTCTGCGACAGAGTCTGTATACCTTTCGAGCGGTGTTGAAGGATGCCAACTTCGGCGAGCTGTTCGTAGGCAATTATAAGCCGGAGAGCATCGACCATTTGTTTGTTTCCATTCAGACGTTCAATTCCCAAGATTTTACCGCAAAGACCGCCTCGGATTTTTATGACTATATCGTAGTGGACGAGTTTCATCACGCAGCGGCGCCCACCTATCAAAAATTGTTGTCCTACTACAACCCGAAAATTCTGTTGGGCTTGACCGCTACCCCGGAGCGTATGGACGGCAAAAGCATTCTGCCCTACTTCCATCATCGCATAGCGGCGGAGATACGTCTGCCGGAGGCCATTGACCGCAAGCTGTTGTGTCCCTTCCAATATTTTGGCGTGACTGATACGGTGGATCTGAGCACGTTGAAATGGAGTGCTGGCGGCTACGACAAAGGAGAGCTTTCCAATCTCTATACCCTTAGCGGCACTGTGTCCAATCGACGCGCCGATTTGGTAGTGAGCTCCCTGCTCCGGTATGTGACCGATATCGACGAGGTCAAAGGACTGGGCTTTTGCGTGTCTATTGAGCACGCTGAGTTCATGTGCCGCTATTTTAACCAGCGCGGAATTCCGTCCATTTTTCTGATTGGTAAATCCACTGATGAGGAAAGAAACACCGCTAAGGGCAAGCTGGTAAGCGGTGAGATTCGGTTTATTTTCGTGGTGGATATCTACAATGAGGGCGTGGATATTCCAGAGGTCAACACGGTCCTGTTTTTGCGGCCCACCGAGTCTTTGACTATCTTCCTCCAGCAGCTGGGCCGTGGGTTGCGCCTTGCGGAGGGGAAAGACTGCCTGACAGTGCTGGATTTCATCGGCCAGGCCAACAAGCGGTATCGTTTTGAGGATAAGTTTGCAGCGCTGCTCTCGAACACAAGTCGCAGTGTGACCCGTGAGATCAAGGACGGATTTGTCTCTGCTCCGAAAGGGTGCTATATCCAACTGGAAAAGAAGGCCGCCAGATATATTTTGGACAACATTCGAGCCTCCTATGGCAACACCGCAGGACTTGTTTCCCGGGTGGCTAGCTTCACCGAAGATAGCGGTCTGGAGCTGACCTTGGCAAACTTTCTGGACTATTACCACCTGGACCCCAGAGCGATTTATAAATTCTCTTCTTTCTCCCGACTTTGTGCTCGTGCAGACGTTATTGAGGATTTCAGCGAACCGCTGGAGGATCTGCTTACAAAAGCTTTTGCACGGTTGGCTATCATTGACTCCCGGCGGTGGATTCGCTTTTTGCTGGACCTTCTCCCGCATCTGGATGATGTGGATTTTGCGGCGCTGGGCGAGAGGGAACAGCGGATGCTCCAAATGTTCTATGTGACAGTTTGGGGCAAGGCTGCAGAGGACTGGGCGGCAGATGAAGTGCTGGACAACCTGTATGCTCTTTCGGATAGCTCTGTTCCGCTGGAGGAGCTTTTGAGCCTACTCCGGTATCGGTATGAACAGATCGATTTTATAGACGAGCCGGTGGAGCTGGGGTTTGACTGCCCACTGGATCTTCATTGTACCTATACCCGGGATCAGTTGCTGGTTGCAATGGATTTCCTAAAACCGGCAACCGTGCGTGAAGGGGTCAAGTGGCTGCCAGAAAAGCAACTAGATGTGTTCTTTGTGACGCTGAATAAAGCCGATAAGGACTATTCGCCAACCACCATGTACAAGGACTACTCCATCAACGAGAGCCTGTTCCATTGGCAGAGTCAGAGCATTACAGCAGCAGATTCTCCTACAGGGCAACGGTATATTCACCACCGGGAACGCGGGAGCAAAGTGTTGTTGTTTGTCCGAGAGTTCAAAACGGATCGGATCAGCGGTGGAGCGGAGGCGTATACCTTCCTGGGGACTGCAAACTATGTAAAACATGAGGGGAGCCGGCCCATGAATATTACCTGGAAACTGGATCGGCCAATCCAGGCAAAATTTTTGAAAAAGACAAACAAGCAGGTTGTAGGATAAAGGAGAATCGCGATGACCGAGCTGGAGAAGATTGCCTATGCAAAGAGTTACATAGAAAAACTTGCCAACGGAATTAATCCATTGACAAATCAAGAGGTGCCAGATTCTGATATCATAAATAATGTGAAGATATCTCGCTGTCTTTTTTACGTGTCAGACCTCTTGAGGCAAGTTGTAGAAAATAAGGGGATTTCTCAGTCAAAAAATAAATCTTCCAAGGTTCCGTTCCAGCTGGATTACGAAAGTCGAGAAAAATTTGAATATTCGGAGCTGCCTATTCCAATCAGTGAAATTGAACGTAGAATTAACGCGTTAATTCAGCCGGAGGAGATGAAAAAACTGACTTATAAGCAGATCGCGGATTGGCTTATGGAAACTGGATTTTTGAAATTGGTCGTGAAAGATGATGGGAAAACAGTCCGGAGACCAACGGATCATGGAATTGATATTGGTATTTCCACCGAGGAGCGGCAGAGCCTAAGAGGACCTTATACAGTTGTGGTTTATAATAGATCGGCGCAGCAATTTATTTTAGACAATTTAGATGCTGTCATTGCGTTCATTCAAAAATGAGCGAAGAAAATTATATGACTGAAGTCGTGGCAGCTCTAATCTGGGACAAAGAAAAATTTATGATCTGCCAGCACCCGGCCCACAAGGCCAGAGGGCTGTTCTGGGAGTTTGTGGGCGGAAAGGTGGAGCCGGGGGAGACCAAAGAACAGGCGCTCATCCGGGAGTGCCAGGAGGAGCTGGCCATTACCCTGGAAGTGGGCAAAGTATTCATGGACGTGATCCATGAATACCGGACCTGACGGTGCATCTGACCCTGTTCCATGCGACCGTCCGGGAGGGAACACCCCAGAAGCTGGAGCACAACGATATCCGTTGGATCACGGTGAATGAGATCGACCAGTATGCCTTCTGTCCTCGGACATAATATTCGGTAAGTTAATTTAAATCTTTACACACATGATTTCTGTGAAAATTTTATATAAAGTATATAAACAGAGTTGAAATTCGAGGAGAAAATTATATGGAGAAAGAATTAATAGGTGGTACAACAAAGTTCCAACTGAATTGGACCAATAGTTCAAATGTTCTTTGCAACTATATGAAAGAGCAAAGATTCCTTAATATGATTTTGCAAAACCAAGCAATTATTCCACGGTATGTGATCGAACCGGTTGACTATTTAGGGATAGATGGTTTAAGCCAAATATGCTTTCCTATGACTTGCTTTTGTGATATCCCATTTTCAAAAGTTTCATCTCATATGTCTCGCTATGGTGAATATGGAATTGGAATAGATAAAGATGTTATGCTACGCATGCATCGGATTCAGCCTGTTCATTATATTAATTCAAATTCACCTCTTATGGATGACTTTAAAGAAGCGTTCCGTATGTATTACAAAAGCGACAAAAATCTAATTGAGGGAGAGGAAAAGCTTCTTGATTACTTGTTTAGCACATTGCTATTTATGAAACCAATATGGAAACAGAATATAGAAAAAGATGGAACTGTTCGACCATACATATATCAAGACGAGTGTGAGTGGCGATTTATCCCATCAGATAATTTCCCTGGTAATCTTCATCTAGTTTTATTGCCACATGAAACCTCAGAAGAAGGTAAGAATCAGTATTCTAAAATACTGGCAAATCATAAGGAATGCTGGCTTTGTTTTGAATGGTCAGAAGTGCGATATATTATAGTTCCAGATGAGAGTGCGGCAAAAAGGACAATTGATACCATCTTGAATTTGAATATTAATGAAGATGAGAAATATTTGCTTGTTTCCAAAATAGAGGTTAGCAAAAAATTCTCGGAAAATATGTAAATGTGAGGTGATTTTGTAATGTCAAAATTTATGGATGCTTTTGGGAAAAGCGCTAATATGAATAAAAATATATCGGCTGAAGTCTTAGATTATCTTAACAGTGAGCTTCCGAGCAACTTGATGTATTGCCAAGATGAGAATGGAGATTACATGGTAGTTCCTCGACCAGAAAATCAAGAAGACAAGTTAAGACTTACTGCTCAACTCGATCTATCTGATTACCTGATTGAACGGCTGAAATTAATCCCGCCTGTAAACTGGTGGTCTTATTTTTATAGATTGCAAAAGCCAATTCCTGTTAAAAACTCAAAAATTGGAAATTCGGATAAAGTTATTCCTCTTGAGAATACATTTGGAAGTCCGTTGCAGAAGGAAAAAGTTACAATATCCAAAGCACAAATGTATCCTCAGAAATTACCGGAACCTATCATGGTTGATTTTGAAAGTGCAACGGGGACAAAAATTCCTATTGCGATTCAACAGCAAGCTTACGATAATATTGCAGAGATAGAATTTGAAAATATTGACTATCCGGCGCTAAAAATTAAGATATATTATTTTGATCCGCTGGCTGATGATGTATCCAAAGAGAAAGCATATACAAGTGCAGCACACCCGGTTCATATGGTATTTTCTGTTTTTCCGGCAAAAGCCCGTAACGTAGAAGAGGCTGTTGAAGCACTTCAATTATTTAAAAGTTTGACGGATGGAACGGGAAGCATAAATGGGCATGCCTTGTTGCAGAAAAGTGATACATTAAATTTGACTCCTGAACAAATTGATGAAGCATTAAATTTCTGGTCTGCTTTACGCGAATTGGAGAAAAAATTACAAGTGAAATTTGTGCCATCGGCTCCTTTTCCAGCAAAAGATGTACAATTATTTAAAGAATTATGTGTGACTCTTATAGACAAAAAAGAACTTACATGGAAGCATCCGTTTGATCATTTTCATATGGGGGGATATACTCCTGTGGATAAAGAAAGTACTTTAGAGGAACTTGTAGGAAAGGAAAAAATAGCATATAAATTTAAGGAAGGTCCAATTGCGGCTTCTCTGCTTGGTGCAGAATTTAGCCTGTATTCAGAAAGTTCATTAAAAGGCTTTGTGATTACCAATATAGCTTGGGATGATGAGCATAAAAAAGGATGCGAAGTCTATATCGCTGATGCACCTGAAGATGTGATCACACTTTCAAGATTATATATAACAGAGAAAGAATATTCTGAGCAGAGCTTAAAATAAAAGGTATGGCAGAGATACAAGAGGCAGCTTGTATAGGGCAAAGATAACACTCGGATTTTATGGGATTACTTTGTGACAATAAAGAAAACCCTATACGCAAGGATAGATGAATATGAACAGCATAGGAAAGGCGCTTTTTGAGGCAATCCACAAAGGCAAATGGCTGAGTATTGCTTATAAAAATCAAACCGAGCAAATTACAAAATACTGGATTGCGGTTAAAACCCTTTCTCCGCAGAATGGACAGATGCGGGTGGATGGGCTGCATCTAGGCAGACTGACGGTGCAGGAGCTTTATATCCGAGTGGAACGGATTCTTTCCGCTGAGGTAATTGAAGGTTCCTGGTGCGAGATTAACGAAGCGCTGATTCAGGATATCATGGAAAATCCTCATAAATATGAGACCCTTTTTGGGAATACGGCAAATCTTCGGGTCCTGGAATATCTGGTGGATTGTCATAAGCTGGACAGCACGCCCTACAAGACGGAATATTCCTTGATTTCGCAGCTGGATCAGGATCGGCTTCAAGAGGGTGTGCTGGCCCTGAATGGCGTACAATTTGCGGAGATTGTACGGAATTTTCAGAACCGGATCGAATACCAATTGAGCCGAAAAAAGCGTCAGATCCGGCAATTGGGGATGAACTTGCTCAGTGTTCATACAGATCGTGGATTGTATGTGCTAGCGTATCAGCCCCTGGGACTGGATATTGAAAAGCGTGAATTGCGGCCGGTGGATAAAGTTGTGGTCTGCCGGGAGTTTACGCTGGATGGAGTAAAGGTGAGCGCACATGCTTTCTTGGATGCAGAAGACTATGCGCTGCTGGATGAATTTGAAGAGAACGCAGAAGAAATTAAGGATCGCATGACCCAAACCTGCAGCTGGATTCAGGGCGTGGATGATATGCCCTATCTTGTGGCCATCGGGCGGGATGTTTTGGTGGACCTGGAACATGAGTACCGCGGAATTTCCCGGATGTTTGATGCGCCGGAGGGGGAAGGCGTAACGCCTCCCATTCAAGCGTTTTTCCGGCAGATGGTGGCGCGGCCCCGCAGAAGAAAATCCTTTCCGCTGGCCTTGATCAACAATAAGATCAACCTGGACCAGATGCTCGCCATCAACAATGCGATGCGGTATCCCATTGCCTATGTCCAGGGGCCGCCGGGCACCGGCAAGACCAATACCATCGTAAACACCATGACCACGGCGTTTTTTAACGAGCGGACTGTTTTGTTTGCCTCTTACAACAATCACCCCATCGATGGCGTGGTGGATAAGCTGAAAAGCCTGGAGTACAAAGGCCAGAAAATTCCGTTTCCCATTGTTCGTTTGGGGAATAGTGCCTGCGTTGAGCAGGCGTTAAAAGAAATCCGCCAGATGTATGAAGCTTGTCAGGAAATTACTGTCTTTGAAAAGACGCTGGATCGTAACCATGACCAGCGGGTGGAACGGGCGAAGCGTCTGACAGAGCTGTTGGAACGATACGACGAGATCCTAGATTTACAGGAACGTCGGGAGACGATCCAGCGGCTGCTGGAAGCCCGCAGCCACATGAATTTCCAGTTTGAATTGCAGACCGGTCAACTCCCGAAGGTGGAAGCGGAATTGAAACGCAGGGGAACCGTAACGACAGAGGATGCGCTGGCCCTGTTGGACCAGAATGAACAGGAATTTTTAAAGTACCTCTACTACACTTCGGCAAAGTACATTCGTCGTTTGGGTGAGCCGAAAAATGAGGAGTTAAAGTCCATCATTTACAGCGAGGCCGATCCATCGGTAAAAGTGACAGCCTTTCATCGTTACCTATCCAAAGAAGAAAATCTGAAAAAGTTCCTGCGTATTTTCCCTTTTGTGGCAACGACCTGTATTTCTGCACAGCGTTTGGGCGACCCCGAACCGGCTTTTGATATGGTGATTATGGATGAGGCCAGCCAGTGCAATACAGCGGTCTCTCTGGTGCCGATTGTACGGGGGAACTCGCTGATGCTGGTAGGTGACCCGCAGCAGCTTCGGCCTGTGATTCTTCTTGATCCCAAAGATAATGAAGTGCTGCGCAAGAGATACCATGTGGGGGAGGAGTACGATTACATCCGAAACTCCATCTATACCTGCTTTTTGGCCTGCGATTCGATTAGCGATGAGGTGCTTTTACGGTATCACTATCGCTGTGATCCAAAAATCATCGCGTTCAACAATAAGAAGTACTACAATCAAAAATTGCAGGTGGCCAGCAAAGGGAAAAACGAACGGCCCTTGCTCTATGTGAACCTGCCCCATGATACAAGTACAGAGAAGAATACTGCCCCGGCAGAGGTGGAGTTGATCGACCGGTATCTGAATAAATACCCGGAAAAATCCGTGGGGATTATTACGCCCTTTGCGCGGCAGCGGGAATTGATCCAGCAGATGTTGACCGAAAAACATTACAGCAACGGAACCTGCGGGACAGTTCATTCTTTTCAGGGGGACGAAAAGGATGTGGTGATTTTTTCACTGGCCCTTACCAATCAAACCCGGCTTCAGACTTATCAGTGGCTGAAAAATAATAAGGAATTGATCAATGTGGCGACCTCACGGGCGAAAGACCAGTTGATTTTACTTTCCAACCACCAGGAGCTGGAACGCCTGCATGGGACGGAAACCGACGATGACCTGTATGATCTGGTGAAATACGTCCGGAGCAATGGTGTGTCAGAGGTGTCCCCCAAGCCGGCAGCATCCCGGGCGCTGGGGATTAAGCCCTACAGCACCGAGACGGAAGAAGCCTTCCTGCAAACGCTGAATCATGCGCTGGATAATGTGTTCCTCTCAGAAAAACGGTACACGGTGCGGCGCGAAGTAGCGATTTCCCATGTGTTTCAGAATAACCCCAGTTACTGCGATTTGTTTTATACCGGCAGGTTTGATTTTGTGGTGTATCAGCGGGAGGGCCGCCAGCAGCTCATCCCGATTCTGGCCATTGAACTGGATGGCCAGGAACATAAAGATGACCCGATCGTCCAGCAGCGGGACCGCAAAAAAGAGAAAATTTGTCGGGACCACGGCTTTGAGCTGATACGAGTAGAAAATACCTATGCCCGAAGATACCACTACATCAAAGAGATTCTGATTGAGTATTTTCGGAGGAGGGCCTAAATTCAACAGAACGTCAAGGAGATTTTGACCGGGCCATTTTTTCATCCTAAATACAAAAAGGCTGCTGCGATGTGTTTTCGCAACAGCCTTTTTGTATAACGAAAACCACTCGCTAGGCGAGTGGTTCGAAAAAAGACTTATGTCGATGATGATGACAGAAAAACTCCCTTTGCTTAAAATGGAAGTGCGGTCTGCCA
>NZ_NFKB01000072.1:0-11178 GCF_002160175.1 Faecalibacterium sp. An192 | reverse complement strand
GGTGAAGGAAGTGATCTTCGTCCACCGTGAGGAAGCCGCCAGTTTGCAGAAGGGAAACCGCATGGCTTACACTGGGCTTTGAGAGGTTCAGGTGCCGCACCACATCTATAGAGCGGACCATTCCCTTCTGCTTTTGGATAACAAGGATGGCTTCCAGGTAGTCCTCCCCGGATGCGTGAAGTTTCATATTTACCTCCTAACAGCGGGGGTATGGTGCAAAGAAGGTGTGACAATGCATTTTTTAGTTGTCTCAAAATCACAATTGCAGGCGACATATATCTTTTAGAAAAGCCGTACTTTGCACATTCTATCATTCTTAAGGTGGCTTTGTTTTGTGACATATCTTAGATTTATGCCAAGCTCCATCCAGCAGCATTTTTTCGGATATTAACAAAGTCCTGATAGATACCGGGCTGCCCCAAAAGTTCCTCATGGGTACCTTGCTGCGCGATTTGTCCGTTGTTAATGACCAAAATCTGATCAGCATTCTGGATGGTATTCAGCCGGTGGGCAATGACAAGCAGAGTCTTTCCTTTGACCAGTTCAGAAATAGCTTCCTGGATGTAACTCTCGTTATCAGTATCTACACTGGCAGTCGCTTCATCCAAAATAACGATGGGAGCGTCTTTCAAGATGCAGCGGGCAATAGAAATCCGCTGTTTCTCACCGCCAGAGAGGGTAGCGCCACCTTCGCCCACCATCGTCTGAAACCCGTCAGGTAAGGCCATGATGAAATCATAGCAGCGGGCTTTCCTTGCAGCTTCGTAGACTTCCTCCTCCGTGGCATCCGGTTTCCCCATGCTGATATTGTTATAGATTGTGTCCTGGAACAAATACACACGCTGAAATACCATGCTGATTTGATCCATCAGCTCCGACAACGGCACATTCCGAATATCTACTCCTCTGACGGTCACACTGCCGGATTTCACATCCCACAGCCGGGCAAGCAAGTTTGCAATCGTGGATTTGCCTCCGCCGGAAGGCCCAACCAAAGCTGTCATGGAATTTTTCTGCATGGAAAAGCTGATATGACGCAGAACTTCTTTATCCTGATAAGCAAAGGTAACATCATGAAACTGCACTTCCGACTGTCCTGGCTGTGCCTTGGCCGGAAGGTGCTGCTTGCCGGTATCAGGAAGTTCCGGTTCATCCAGTACTGCCTCAATGCGGTCCAGTGCAGCGTTCATTACAGTCAGACGGGATGCCTCTCCATAGAGCGCCTTCAGTGGGCCAAAAAGGTCAAATACAAACAGCAGAACGCCCAACACATAGGCCAGGGAGAGCGCGCCGCTCTGTTCCAGCACAATGGCCAAACCGAAGATTGCCGCAATGCCAATCCCGTAGAGAATATTCAGGCCCACAGTCCACGGCGTCATTTTTCGCTCAAACGCAAGAGATGTATTTCTGGACCGTTTGAAATTTCCGGTTAGTTCCTCCGACTTTTCACCCAGCAGGTTATAGCTCTTGATAACGCCAATACCTTCCACAAAGGACAGAACCGCATCCGTCAGCCGTTCGCTTTGCTCCTGGCGGCCTGCCGCTTCCCGCAGGGAGACCTTGTTCATCCCCTTGGATACCAGCCATGCCAAAATGGTTACCGCCGCAGCAATCAAACCGAGCTGCCAGTTCAAATAAAACATAAAAGCCAGGAGAACCAAAGAGGACAGCAAATAACTCATCATATTGCCCAGCGTACTCATGGCGACTTCTTCAATGAAAACCATATCGGTACTAAGGACAGAACTGATTTTGCCGATGTTCCCCGATGTAAAATAACCCATTGGCAGTTTTCGCAGATGGCCTCCCAGTTCCATGCGCTTATCTGCAAACATCAAATATCCTGCTGCGCTCTGCAGGCTGTCACTGAGATAGTGAACAAACATTTGTACCAGTACCGCCGCAACAAGGCCGATTCCTACATATAAGCAGGTCTGCCCGGTCAGTGTTCCGGCCGCAAATCCGCTCAGCACCACAAAGGCCAGAAAAATCGGCATCTTAGACAGGATAGACTCCAAAAACGCGCAGACAAATGCGCCCTGGATGCGCCCCTTATAACGGCCGGAGAGTTTCAAAATTCTCGAAAACAGTGCAAACATTTATTTCCCCTCCTTTGCAGTATATACTTTCCATTCGGCGCTGTCCTGTGCAGCCTTCCACAATTTTTGATATTCAGGGCAGGACTGAATCAATTCCTGATGCTTTCCGGTGGCCACCAGATTGCCATGATCCATAACGCATATCTGGTCAGCGTTCATAATTGCGGGCAGCTTATGAGCAATGACAACCAGGGTCTTGCCCTTCACCAGCTCTGCAATGGCAGCCTCCATTTTTTCCTCATTCTCGGGGTCAGCGTAGGCGGTCGCCTCGTCAAGCACGACAATGGGGGCATCTTTTAAGATTGCGCGCGCCAAAGAAATACGCTGGCGCTGGCCGCCGGAAAGCATTTTTCCGGCATCGCCCGCCATAGATCGAATGCCCTGGGGCAGTTTCTCCAGAAACTCCATACATTGGGCCTTCTTAGCTGCCTCCAATACTTCTTCATCCGTTGCATTCAGCCGGCCGAGCCGGATATTCTCCAGCAGAGAGGTATTGAACAGGTATTGATCCTGCGCCACATAAGAAATGCGGCTGTTCAATGCCTCCAGACTCATATCGCATAGTTTCTGCCCGCCGATGGAAATACTGCCCTTTTGCGGGTCGTAGTAGTGAATCAACAGTTTGGCAAGGGTACTCTTGCCAGAACCGGACTCACCCACAAGGGCTGTTTTCTGTCCGGCTTTTGCGGTAAAGGAAATGTCGTGGAGAACTTCATCTTCAATCATTGCAGGTTTCCCGTCCGGGCCAGGCTGCATTGTCTGATAGGCGAAAGTAACATGGTCATAGGTAATGGTGTCATCTTTTCCATGAAATTCATCGCTGGTCTGCTGAAGTTCCGGCGCATCCAAGACTTGCTCCAGCGCAGAAATCTTGTAGTTAAGCTGAGGCATGGTAGGCAGGAACCCAAGAGATTTGAGCAGCGGCATACCGATACTCAGGGAAAGGCATAATACCAAAATCAAATCCGGCAAAGCCGACCAGCCGGAAAGAACAAACCAGGCCCCCAGCGGCAGAGTCAGGATAATGGTGCAGGGCAGCAAACAGCTGTAAATCGCCATCCAGGGCCATGCGGCCTTGTACCATGCCAGAGTATAATCTCTATAATCGGACACATCCTTGCGGAACCGTTCATAGGAGTCGGCGTCTTTGTTAAATACCTTGACGACCTCCATTCCGTTAATGTACTCAATGATGGTATTGTTCATCTTCTGCCCGGCCATGTAGTAAGGGCCCATTTTCTTCATGCCGACAGAATACATCGTCATCATGGCAATCAGGCTGATGGGGATAGATGCCAGAGACAAAAGCGCCAGTTTCCAGTCCACAAAAAACATTGCAACATAAACTGCAACGGGAATCATCAAGTTTGCGATCCCCTCTGGCATGGAGTGGGCCAGCAGAACCTCCAAACTGTCCACATCATCCACAAACAGCTTTTTGACTGTGCCGGTGCCTTTATCCTGGATTACACCCAGCGGCAGCTTTTCAAAGCGCTTTTGCAGCGCAGTCCGCAAACGGAGCAGGGTATCATACGCCGCCTTATGGGAGATGTTCAACCCCCAGCCATAGAGAACAGCTTGCAGCACCAGGCATACCAGCACCAACACTACTCGCAGGATGATAAAAGAAGCGTTGATTGCCTCCCCCATGACCAGCGGCGCGATCACCTGGTAAGCCAGCACGAAGGGAAGAACACCCATTAGAACGCTGACCAACACCACTGCCGTGGCCGCATAGAGTCCTTTTTTGTGAGGCCCTGCGTACTCAAACACTTTTTGAAACATAAGTCTAACCTCCCATCAGTTAAAATACTTTTCAGAAAGGGTTTTCAAAATCTCAGGTGAAAGCCTGTGATTTTGAATGGCCCCGTGGTCATCCAACTGAACCACTTCCGTACAGGTACGGACAATGAACTCAAAATCATGGGATACCACAAAAACAATCACCCCGGAATTTGAAAGCTGTTCAATCAGATTGCTGACGCGCACCATCGAATCATAATCCAAACCACTGGTAGGCTCATCGAAGTAAATCACTGGGCTATCTTTTACGATAGCGGCACCGATGGTGACCCGTTGTTTTTGACCACCTGAGAGAGAAGCCGGGTGGCGCTCCCGATACTCTGAAAGCTCCAAAGCATCCAATGTGGCGTCTACTTTTTCTTTGCAATCGTCCTTTATTCCAAGAGACAGTTCTTCTTCCACGCTGCTGGCAAAGAGCTGATAGTCTGTATCCTGCATCACCAGGTAAGACAGAGCGCGCCGCTGACGGAGTGTGAGTTTCTTTCCGTCAAAGCTGATTTCCCCCTGCCGCTGTTTTAAGAGGCCGGTCAAAATCGACAAAAGCGTTGTCTTCCCCGCGCCATTGTGACCGAGAATCCCAATGACATCTCCCGCATGAGCTTCAAAGCTGACATTCTGGAAGACAGCAGGCCCTTTCTTATAAGAGAACGCCAAGTTTTGCACCGTCAACAGGTGCTTATTATCGGAAAGATGTTCCTTTTCTTGATAGTTTTTCGCATCTCGTTCTGGATACACTGTCCGCAGGCCGTAGGAAATGCGGGTTTTCTCAGGCAGCGTGCAGAACTGTTCTCTGGTAAATTCCATTTCAACCTTTCCATCCTGAATGAGAAATACCCGGTCAATCAAATCCCGCAGGTAATAAAAGCGATGTTCTACTACGAAGATGGTATATCCGTCTTGCTTCAATTTCCCCATGATTTCAGCCAACCGTTTGGTAGCCGCATAATCCAAATTGGCGGATGGCTCATCAAAAATGTAGACTTTGGGTGAGAGAGCGTAAACCGAACCAATGGCAATCTGCTGTTTTTCCCCGCTGGACAGGGCGAAAATACTCCTGTTCAGGTAGTCCACCAATTCCAAATCTTTGGCCGCCTTTGCGATTCGTCCAATCGTTTCTTCACG
Source organism: Faecalibacterium sp. An192 (assembly GCF_002160175.1). Classification (NCBI taxonomy): domain Bacteria; kingdom Bacillati; phylum Bacillota; class Clostridia; order Eubacteriales; family Oscillospiraceae; genus Faecalibacterium; species Faecalibacterium sp. An192. Next base: position 6,154 of record NZ_NFKB01000072.1, on the reverse strand, counting down.
GGGAAGGCCCATGTTTTCACATCCAAAGGCCAGTTCCCGTGTAGTATCTGTCATAAAAAACTGAGAACGCGGGTCCTGGAATACAGTTCCTACCTGCCCAGCCAGCTGTGACGGTTTCATCTCCAGGAGTGAGCGCCCGTCCATCACAAGATCACCCTGAATTTCTCCGGGGTAAAAGTGCGGGATCAGGCCATTAAGCGAACGGATCAGTGTTGTCTTGCCACAGCCGCTTCGCCCGGTCAGAAGGATAAACTCGCCGGTCTGTACGGTCATATCAATGCCACGGAGGGTAAAATCCTGGCTTTCCTCATAGCGAAAACTGAAATTCTGAAATGAGATCACCGTTACACCCTCCACAAAATGATTTCCCCGATTTTGGTCTGGTCAATAATGAGAAGTCCAGCCAAAAAAAGGATGCCCAAGAGAGATACCACAATTTCCGGCCACGAAAAGCGAATCGGACGCAGCGCATATCGTTTGCATTCCAGTTCCAGACCGCGTGTTGTGCCGGATGCCGCCAGTTCATCCGTGACCTTCAGGCACCGCATCAGCAGCGGTATCAAAATATACTCTATCGTTGCCAATGGATGGGATACCCGTTTCCAGAGGGTATCGCTGATACCGCGAATATCCATCGTGCTGCGGATTTGCCGATATTCAATCCTTAAAGTGGGGATATAGCGGAACATGACCACAAGAGGGATTGTGACCGCCTGTGGCAACTTCATCCTTTGGAGGGCTACCATCAAATCGTCCATGTAGGTGGTCCGCAATATCCAAAGTCCCATCATTACGATGGGGATCAATTTCAGGACCGTCACACCAAATACGCTCATAATCACGCTCAAAACCGGCACTTGCACATAACGGAGCAGAGCGTTGAGATAGGCTACAATAATATAGGTCACTATCATCTTCACCGCCCATTTTCCGCCATTGCCTAAAGCGATAAACGCCCCATAAACCAGCATGAGCGCAAGGCTGACAACTTCTCCGGCCAAAAAGTAACTGACAAAACCGATGCAGACCAGGAGAAGAATTTTGCAGCGTGGGTCCAGGAGTGCAGACCCGTGGAGGGGCTGCCGCTCAATTATTTGTTTGATTTGTGCTTCTTCCATTCCAATGCCTCCCTATAAAATCAAAGCGCAGGACTACATTAGCCCCGCGCTTTGAAATCAGGCAGCCCGCTTGCATGCGTTTGTCTGATGCATTTTGGGGGGCTGATCCTGTTATTTTACTGAAACGAGTCCAGCCTTGATAAAGTGCTTCTTCAACGCTTTTTGTCCGATCAGTCCGCCAATCAATCCACCGACCAGGCCAGCCGCAACAATGACGACCAGCATGGGAACGGAAGTAATATTCAACATTCCATCAATGTACTCCTGCGCGATGTTGTTCTTCTCCATAGCCCCGACAAAGGCGCTCTGAAGGAATTTGATGGGGCAGATTGCGCTGAAAGCAAAAATAGCGCTGAACAACGCATAGGCGACCATCATGGATTTCATCGTAATCTCTTTCCGGCCCATAACCAGGAAGTCACAGATTACACCGCCAATTACAAGGCCAATGGGAATAAACCAGAATGCGCCCACTAACAGGAACAGGATCGCCTGAATTGCAGCGCAGATGGTAAAAACGCCCTTTTTCGGTACCTTGGCCAGAAGGAGCATCATTACGATGCCATTGGGAATCGCAACAACGGACGGGTAAAACACATTGGTCACCGGACCGGCCACACTCATAATGGTGCTGATAATCATGCAGATGATCCACATGAGAGCAGTCAGAACGCCGATGAGAATAAAGTCTTTCGCATTCAACTTTTGTTTCATGCTGATGCCTCCTCATTTCGTTGCAAAATAAAAATGCGGTGCAGTTAGCAAATCCTAACCACACCACATAGAATATCAATTATCTCAGACTGATTCAACCCAAAACCTGCCCGTTTTGACCCAAAATCAGTCAACCTTTATTTTTTGTGTTATCAAACATACTTTCTCGGTAATTTTTTGGAGCTACACCGTATCTTTTTTTGAATGCGGCAGCAAAATTGCAGGCTTTTCCATATCCAACGATTGCGGCAACCTCGCTTACATTCCGGTCCCCTTCTAAAAGTAACTGTGCCGCCTGTGCCAAACGCTGCTCAATAACATATTGATGGATTGGCATACCGTAGAATGATGAGAACCCGCGTGTCAGCTTCGTCATGCTTAAGTGTACCATACGGGATAATTCTTCACAGGAAGGAGCAAATGCAAGCTGGCTGTCTATAATTCGCTTGGCTTCCATAATGGCTGTTCGCTCAGTGCGGGACATAGAAATGTTTTTGCCCATTAAGATGTCCAGTTCCAGCACTTCGCCCAAATAAATCGACAGCAGTTCCAGCAGTTTCCCGTCCAGATACAAATATCCCAGCCCGCCACGATATTGGGTGAAACGGCTTGTCTCGGCTAAAATTTGCTCCATAACAGGCGTCACTGGAACTTTTGAAACCCCGTTTAGAAGTTTTTTCTCATAGGCGGTTACTTCCTGCCCGTCAAAATAATCCGATAGAAGCCTGGAGAAATAGGAGATTGGAATTTTGATACTCTTGAACAAGAAATTGCTATCCTTTTTGTAGCAAATATATTCTGTTCCTTCATGTCCGGCATAAATACAGGATTCATTTTTTTGAATCGTCACAGAACGCCGTTCATCCATGATACCCCAGGAAATTCCATCATTCAGGCAGAAAATAATTTGCATATACTCCTTACTGACAGGTCCCTGTACATTCATGTCAGACCGGTAACACATTTGCCAGTCCGAAAGAATCACTCCGTGCTTGATTTTTGTTTGAGCAATTCGCCCGTTCCCCATATCAGACGGAATATCTATCGAAATTGTTTGTGGTGAATTTGTTATGAGGTCATTATATAATTTGTCAAGATAATGGCTTCCGTGTATCATGATTTATCTTCACCTCCAGTATAGGTTAGCCATTACTAATGTAATGATATATCGAACACTGTCATATAGTCAAGTGGGAAAACAGTCTTTATCTGACAGAGCACAGCCCTTCATTTAAGCCTTAGCCCATAGCCGGGGGCCTCCTCGGTCCCCGGGATGATAAAACGAGCCTTTGCCTTCTTCTGGATCAGCTATGAATCCCAAAAGAACACATTGTTTATTTCATTCCATTCGCGCCTTTATAAAGCCCGTCACCAAATCCGCGTACTGTTCCAGCCGCACCATCAGCGCCAGGTGCCCGCCGGTCAGGTGGGTGACCACCGTGGGGCTGGGCATCAGGTCGATCAGGTCCTGCTTGCAGGCCGGCGTAAAGGTGATATCATCCTCGGACAAAATCAGCAGCACCCGCCCCTTCCAGGGGGCAAAGTCATCCTGTGTCAGGCCGAAGTAATGCTCCGCGTCGCAAAGGAAGTCGATCATGTGGGCCTCGTAGGGCTTGGTGAGCAGTTCCAGCATGGCATCGCAGATTTCCTTCATGGCAACCTTTTCCGCCGCTGTGAAGTTGTCTGTTTTCATTTTCAGCACCGCCCGCCGCATCATCCCCTTGATGAAGGAAAAGGGCAGGATGGACAGCCACTTCTTAAACTTTCGCTGGCTCTCGACCATTTGCATCAGGTCCCGATACCCTTCTTCGCTCATGCTGCCGGACAGGGAGCAGGTGTTGGAGAGCACCAGCCCCTCCACCACCTCCGGGTGGCGGGTGGCGATGACCTGGGCCACCACACCGCCCAGGGACTGGCCCACCAGCCAGACCCTCTCCCCCAAATGGCGCAGCAGTTCCGCCACGGCGTCGGCAAATTCACCGTTGTCCGCAAACGGAATCTGATAGTCAAAGGTCAGCACCGAAAAATCCTGCGCAAAGCTGGCGAAGTGTTTATAAAACAGGTCCGAAAGCCCAATGCCGCCGGTGAGCAGTACCAGCGTGGCCTTTGCCTGTGAATTTTTGTAGTAGCGGTAAACAAAGGGCTTCCCGCTGCTGACCGTGAAGGCGGCCGCAGGATAAGTCAGGCGAAATTCTGCAAGCGTCATGGAAATCCTCCCCTCAAATCCAGGTGAGCAGCCAGCCATCGAGGATGGCAACAAGCAGGAACATTACAATGCCGCGCAGGAAAGACGAAATGTGCTTACCGGGGTCAGCGTACAGTTCCGGCCGGTTTTCCGTGCCAGAGAACCGCACCCGCTTGGTGTTCCTCCACCAGAGGAGATCGATCACCACCAGGTCGAACAGGTTGAAGCCCTGCCCTAAGAGCAGGGCATTCAGGAAGTTTCCCGCGAAATCCTCCCGTCGCGTCAACAGCCCCAGGCCGAACAAAAGAATGGCGAACAGAAGCAGGTTGCCCACAAAAGTCATTGCCGGCCTTTGCTGACGGATCTTCCCTGCTAATTCCGGGCGGGAGCGGACGATGTTTTGCACGGCGTCGGGATAGGCGCGGAAACCATAGAGATTTTTGCGATCGCCGCCGGTGCCTAGCCAGCACGCGCCCCAAAACAGGCCGCACAGCGCCACAAGTTCAATCAGCAGCATCACTTCCGCCCCACCAGCATCCGGGATTCGCCCAGCATCATCAGAGCCGCCCGGCGTTTGGAGCCGAAAGCCTCCTGGGCCGTGTCGATCAGCCGCACATCCTGATAGCCCATGTCCCGCAGCTCCTGGGCGAAGGATTCCATATCCCCGTACATCCGGGGCTTCATGTCATCGTTGAGGGCGAACACTCCGCCCTTTTTCAGCACCCGCAGGGTCTCCCGCAGCAGCGCCCGCTTGTCCGAGCCCATCACATTATGATAGACGTAGTTGCTCACCACGGCGTCAAAGCTTTCATCGAGGAAGTCCAACTTGTTGGCGTCCCCATGCTGGAACCGGCACTGGGCCGCCACCCCTTCACTGGCGGCGTTTTTCTCGCACATGGCCTGGCCGTAGCCGTAGGCTACGCCCCAGTAGTCGATACCGGTCACCTGGGCGGCCGGCCAGGTGAGGGCGGCCCGGATGGACAGCGCGCCGGAGCCGCAGCCCACCTCCAGCAGTGTGCCCTTGCCGTCAAAATCCAGATGGGAAAGAACCACCTGGTGGACCCGCTCCATCATGCCTCCGCCGCCGAAAGCGTACTGTTTCCGTATCCAGCCGCACCAGCACAGCAGCGCGAGAAGGGCCACCGCCACGATTCCAAAGACGATGCCCAGCCAGAGGAGATGGAACGCCCAAACGGACAGTGCCGCCAGCACCACCGACAGGGCCAGCAGCCCGCCCACCATGTAAAAGACCGGGTTGGACATCCAACTCCCGTAGTCCTCGCCGTGGGTGCCAAGGCGGATTTTGGCAACATTCTGTTTCATGGGATTGTTTCCTCCTTATCGCAATGTTTGCAGCAACAGCCCCAGCCCCGCCTGCGCAGCGGCAAGAATGGGACACATCAAAAACGGCCACTGGAGCAGGTGCTCGGGCAGCGCGTAGCCCTTCATCCAGGCGTTGAAGCCATAGCCGGGGTGGCCTTCAGTCCCCGGGATGATAAAACGAGCTTTCGCCTTCTTCTGGATCAGCCAGAAATCCAGAAAGAACAGGTCACAGAAATTGACCATCATCCACTGGATGTACCCGGTCAGGGCCAGGGGCCAGAAACCTGTTGTACCGCCTTCCACAGCGCTAGCCGCTCCGTAGAGCAGCAGGGGCAGCAGCTCCCCAAAGCAAATCCAAAGCCAGTAAAAACGGTTTTCAGCCCCTGTAGGCGGCTCTTTCGCCGCCTTGATGATGGCAGGCGGATAACAGGGGAACAGCAGCCTTGGGTTATACAGTGCCACCGCGGCAGCAAACAGGTTGAAGTAGGCCGCCATAGCAAGACCGTCCAGTAGGGTTCGTGTCCAGTTCATACGCACCTCCTTGCAGATGCAGCTTTGATTAGCTGTAACTAACCATCTTGTATGTAACTATACACCATCTAACGACGAAAAGCAATCCCCTTATACCAGCCGGCCACTTGAGAAAAGAGAAAGAGCAGATGCCGCACGGCACCTGCCCATCTGGCTTCCTTAGATTCCTTGCCATCCTTCCAACATCACCATCAGGCGCTGTATGCCGCGCCGGATGCTGCTGCTGATACGGACCCGGCCCACGCCCTCGGCTTCGGCAATCTCTGCAACGCTCATCCCCAAG
>NZ_NFKB01000071.1:0-11285 GCF_002160175.1 Faecalibacterium sp. An192 | reverse complement strand
TTTTTGCGGCGCGCCGCGGAGGGCGCTTGCAAAAACCGGAGCGCTGCGCCAGCTTCGGCCCGGCTGTTTCGTCCACTGGACGCGCCGGGCCAAAGCTGCCCTGGACCCAGACAGAGTGGTCGCTCTGGGCAAAAGCCTAAAAAAACACGACGGCCTTGACCCGTTAAAACTTTGAGCGCTTACAAAAGACGGCCCGGTTTTTTCTTAACGGCTTTTGCCCGCCGCTCCGATTGGTACCACAGGCCCGCCTCAGCGGGCTGGTGGTTCAGTGGGTCTTTTGGTGTTGTGGGGCGCAGACTTTCTTACAAAAACCACGCCCCCGGCCTGCACGCTGCACAGGACCCGGGGGCGTTTAGGTTTTTATCTTAAATATTTCCCTCAGCCTTCTGCCGGCTGGTCCTGGGCCAGTTCCTCATGGTAAAAGACCCCCAGGGGGCCCAGGTAGTTTTTCTGCCAGGGCTTGGGCTTGCCCAGATAATGGACCACCACCGTGTTCCGGCGCACCCAGTCCAGGCTGATCTTCTCGCCGGGGGTGGCGCTGCACCGCAGGTACAAACGGTCGGTCATATTGTAGATCCGGCTGTCCAGCACCAGGGCCCGGTCCCCGAACAGGGCCGTCAGGATATCCTGGTCGGGCAGAATCAGGCGGCGGCGGTATTTTTCGGCGTAGTCCCGGATATTTTCCAGCCGCACCAGATCCCGCAGAAGGTCCAGATTCATCATCAGGACCCCCGAGTTCAGGTACCGCACCCCCTCCTCCAGGCCCAGCCGGGCCTGGTTCACCCTGTCCATAAACTTCCGGGTATGGCTGCAGGCCATGAAGGCCGCCCCGCCAAAGTCGGAGGTATACAGGGGCATCAGGCTGTTGAGGATGACGGTGTCCACGTCCAGATACAGAATCCGGTCCAGCTCCGGGGGCAGCAGCAGAGGCGCCGCCAGCCGGTAATAAATCTGGAGCGGATACCGCCCCGTCTCGGGGAAGCCCTCAAACAGGCCGTCCGGCACCGAAATCAGGGTGCACCGGTCCTGGGGCCGGAGCACCGCCCGCATCTGGGCGGCGTCCTCTTCGGTCAGGTCGGAATGGAGAACGTACAGGTCATACCGATCGGCCCCGCCGTGGCGCAGGATGGTGGCCATGCACTGGCCCCACAGGGGGACAAACTTCCGGTTGATGGAAAACAGCAGATTCATGATCCAGTCCTATCCAGGCCCTGCCGCGTCAGGCGCGGCTGCGGGCCTTTTTTTGTTGTGGGACGCGGCAGGCGCCGGGCTCTGCCAGGGCGGCGTCCAAAAAGCCCCCCGAGGCGTAAATCCGGCACAGGGCCTGCCCGATCTGGTGCAGGCTCCGGGCCTCGGCCACCGCCAGTCCCCCCTCCTGCAGGCTGGGCAGGTGTCCGTCCAGCATATCCCGCAGTTTGGAGGCAAAGCCTTCCAGGCTGTCCGCCTTATAGACCGACTTGCCGTCCTCCAGCCAGTTGTCGTACACCGGGATATCCCGCACCAGGGTGGGAATGCCGCAGGCCAACGCCTCCAGCACCACAATCCCCTCGGTCTCCTCATGGCTCAGGAAGGCGAAGGCGTCCGCCCCGCAATAGGCATCGCAGAGGGCGTCGGCGTCCACAAACCCCGCAAACAGCAGGTTGCCGGGGGCCGACTCCATGGCGCGGCGGATTTCCTCGGTGAGGAGGGCCTTGTCGGTATGGCCGAACCAGATGAACCGCACCTGGGGCATCCGGCGGGCCAGCTCCACGAAGTCGGGCAGGCCTTTGCGGACCATCCAGTGGCCCACCGAAATCACGCACTTCTGCCCCTCCGCCAGGCCGTACCTGGCCCGGAACCGGGCTGCGCGGTCGGGGTCGGGCTTGAAAAAGCCGGTATCAATGCCGTTGGACAGGGTGTAGATGGGCCGGCCAATCTTATACCCCATCAGAATCCGGCGGGAATAGACGCTGGGGGTGATGACCACATCCCCCTGGCGGTAGCAGAAAATCAGCCACCGCTTGAACAGCGGCGCCAACAGGTTGGAGCCGAAAAAGCTGTTGCGGAAGTCCTCCATGGTGGAGTGGCCATAGTAGACCACCTTGCACCCCCGGGCATGGGCCCGGGCCGCCGCCAGCGGCGCGTCGGGCAGGACGGTATTCAGGTGCACCACGCACCCCTTGGCCTGGGGCCCGGCGGGGGGAATCTCTCCCACCAGCGGCACCCCGGCGCTTTTCAGGGCGGCGGCCTGGTGTTCCAGGGCCTTGCCTACCCCGCTCTTGCGGACGGTGTTGTAGCCGCCCTGGTAAATGCAGACAGACATAGTCGAACAATCACTCCCTGCTCTGTACATCCGGCGCCGCGCCGGGTCAAATCAAACGCAGAATCGTATTCATGGCCACCGTCAGGCCGGTGCTGTAGGCCGCGATGGCGAAGGGTTTGCAGGTCAAAATAATCAGGGTGAACTGATCCCACCGCATGGAGGTGGTGCCGGCCATATAGCACAGGAAGTCATCCGGCGCCACCGGCAAAAAGATGGCCAGCGCAAACCAGCGGGAAAAACTCTTGTGCCCCATCCAGCGGTCGTATTTGATCAGCAGCTTGCGGGGGAACATCCGTTCCAGCAGGGGGCGGCCGCAGTAGCGGGCCACCCCAAAGGCCGCCAGGGACCCGATGCAGATGCCGATGTAGTTATAGGCGAAGCCGTACCAGGGCCCGAACAGCACCACGCCGGCCAGGCAGCCCAGGCCGCCGGGCAGGATGGGCACCACCACCTGTACCGCCTGGAAGGCGACAAAGGCGGCCGCCGCCCAGACACCCAGCCCCGACACCCAGCTCTGGAGGGCGTTCAGGTCGGTGAGGAGGCCCCGGTGCCAGGCCCAGACACCCAGCCACAGGCAGAGGAAGAACCCCACACCCGAGGCGGCCGCCGGGACGCCGGCGGGCAGTCCGCCCGGGATGCGGCAGCGGCGTTCCACCGCCTCCTCATACACCTGGAGGGCCTGCTGGGCGAAATGTTCCGCCGAAAAGCGCTCGGCGGTGGCCAGGGCGCCCTGGCGGAGGCGGCGGGCGGTATCGGGGTCGGACAGGGCCGCCAGGGCCTCATGAAAGCCGGCGGCGTCCTTCCACTGCCAGCCGTTCACCCCGTCCTCCACCACGCCATCCAGGCAGGGGTCGGCCCGGACGATGGTGGGGGTGCCGCAGGCCAGGGCCTCGAAATAGGTCAGGCCCTGGGTCTCGCTCTGGGAGGCGCAGACAAAGGCGTCCCCCGCCTGATAGTACCGCACCACCTCGGCGGGCGGCACCATGCCGGCAAACATCACCCGGTCCACAAGGCCCAGGTCGGCGGCCTGCTGTTCCAGCTGGGCCCGGGCGGGGCCGTCGCCCACAAACAGCAGCAGGGGCCGGCTCTCGGCCGGCTCTCGGGCCAGCAGCCGGAGCAGTTCGCCGTGGTTCTTCTCGGCCGCCAGACGGCCGATGGACACCAGAATCCGCTCGTTCTCGGGCAGGCCCAATGCCCGCCGCAGGGCCGGGCGCTGGGCGTCGTCGATGGGGTGGAAGGCCGCCAGGTCGATGCCGGTGGGCACCGTATACACCGGGCAGCTCACCCCGTAGTGTTCCAGCAGGTCCGCCACCTTGCCGGTGGGGGCGATGATGGCGTCGCACCGGCCCGAAAACAGCCGGGTCAGCTCCTTGACCGCCACACGGCCGCAGCGCTGGCTGGGGATGATGTAGCGGGTATAATCCTCATAGGCGGTGTGGTAGGTATGGACCAGGGGACAGCCGCACCGCCGGGCCAGCCGCCACGCCGGCAAAAAGGTGGAAAATTCACACTGGGAATGGATGATGTCGGGCCGCCAGTCGGTGAGAACCCGCATCCAGCGGTTCCAGGCCGCAAACCGCACCCGCGCCCCCGGATACACCCGGTCGGCGCTGAGGCTGCCCAGATAAATCACCCCGTCCTCCTCATAGGAATGGTTGGTGGACGACAAGGTCAATACTTTTACATCGTGGCCCCGGGCCATCAGTTCCCGCCGCAGCAGGGTCACCGATCGCACCACGCCGTTCACGGCCGGGGTCCACCAGTCGGTGGTCAGCAATATTTTCATAAACAAGATCCTCCGTGGCAGGAATGCCATGACGGTTGCAATTTCTTTCCTATACCATTCCCAACGATTCAGCGGGCCGGTTCTTTACAAAGAAAGGCGTTTTCACAAAATTCTTACAAAGTCGTATCCTGTATTCCCCAAAAAAGGCGGCCCGCCGTCCCCACGGCAAAGAACCGGCGGACTTGTTTGTGTCCGCCGGTCCGGCTTCGCCTTCGATTGTATTGTAGCAGGTTTTGGAAAGTGCCGCAAGGCAGTTTACCATTTCTTTGCACAATCTTGCCGCATTGATAAAAAAACGCAGTGGCGGGGCCATTTTACAGCCGTGCGAAGGCCGCTGTTCCCCACCGGCGCAGCAGGTGCAGCAGTCCGATGCACCCCGCCGCCGTGACGGCGCAGCACGCCGCCAGAGCCCCCGCCGGGCCCAGCAGGCCCCGGGTCACCCACCACAGTCCCGCCAGGGCCGCCAGCGCCGCCCAGCCGCCGAACAGGGTCACCACCGGGGCGGCGCTGTTTTTGACGGCGGCGGTCTCATTGGTCCAGTGGAGGTTGGGCAGCCGCAGGCCCAGAACCAGACCCGCCGCCCCGGTCAGCAGGGTGAACAGGGCGGTCTCCGCCAGCACCAGACCCGCCGACAGGGCGTCGCAGCCCAGCAGCCACACCACGCACCCCGCCGCGGCCAGGGCGGGGGGCAGCGTCAAAACCAGATGCAGGTCCAGCTTGGCCCGCAGGGCCTGCCAGGGGGTCACCGGCAGGGACTGGATCAGCCAGAGGGTCCGCCCTTCCAACGACACCGAGGGCGGGGTAATCAGGCTCATGGCGGCCACCGAGCAGACCAGGCCGCAGCCCGCCGCCGGGCCACAGGCCCCGGCCTGGGGCCAGAGGGCCAGCAGAGCCCGCAGGTCCTCCGCCTTCCAGACCAGCACCGGCACCGCCAGTACCATCAGGATGGACGCCATGGTGCTGTTCACCATATAGCTGGTGCTGCCGGCCAGCCGCAGCCATTCCCGGCCCAGCAGAGCCCGCCGGACGCTGTGGGCCCGGGCGGGTTTTTCCCGGTAGGCGGGGCGGGCTCCCGCCCGCCGGGTGGTCATCATCCGCAGGTAATTCCGCCGCAGCACCAGCCAGCACAGGGCCAGGGCACCCAGACCCGCCGCGGCCAGCAGGCCCACGGCCCACCCTTCCCCTGCGGCGGCGCTGCCCAGCAGGTACACCAGCCAGGCGCTTCCTCCGAGGGTCTGGACCTGGTCCAGATGGGTCAGCAGCCAGGTCAAACCCTGGCGGACCCCCACGTTGGCCCCCAGGGCCAGGGCCAGCACCGCCACCGCATAGACCAGGTTCAGGACGGCCTTATACCGGGTGATGCGGCCCCCCAGCATAGCCGCGGCCCAGCCCGCCAGGCAGGACACCGCCAGCACCAGGCAGCCCAGAGAGGCCAGCACCGGCACCATGGCCAGGGCCGCCGCCACCGGCCGGGACCCCAGCACGAAATACACCCCATAGGCCGGGGCCAGCACCAGGGCCTGATACCCCAGCCCCAAAAACCAGACGTATCCCATCCGCACACCCAAAATCATCCCCGGCGGGATGGGCAGGGAGAGAAGCATTTCATTGTCCCGGGCGGCGTAGAGGGAGCTGTAGGCCATCATGCCGCCCCCCAGCACCCCCACCAGCAGAGCCGGGGCTGCCGACAGGGCAAAATACAGCCAGTCCAGACCGGCGGCGGTGAGGGGCGGGCAGATCAGGGCGTCCAGCACCCCCACGCTCCCCATCACCAATCCAAACAGGCACACCACCAGCACCCCGAAAGCCGCCGCCTTCCAGCCGGTTCGGCGGCGTCCGGTGGCGCTGCTCCGGCGCAGGGGCGCCGTCAATTCCAGCAGCTGTTTTTTCACCAGGGCTTTAAGCATGGCCGTTCTCCCCTTCCAGTTCCAGAAAGACCTCTTCCAGCGAGTCGTCCCCCTTGACCTCCTCCATGGTTCCGGCCCGGACCAGACGCCCGCCCCGGATGATGGCCACCTTGTCGCAGAGCTTTTCCGCCACTTCCAGCACATGGGTGGAGAAGAAGATGGCCCCGCCTTCGTCACACAGCCGCCGCATCAGCACCTTGAGCTGATGGGCGGCCCTGGGGTCCAGGCCCACAAAGGGCTCATCCATCAATAGCAGTTTGGGGTCGTGGAGCAGGGCCGACAGGATGGCCAGCTTCTGCTTCATGCCGTGGGAGTAGGCGCTCACCGGCTGGGCCAGGTCCCCGGTCAGGCCGAACAGGTCCCCGTATTCCCGAATCCGCCGGGCCCGCCGTTCCGCCGGCACCTGGAATATATCCCCAATGAAGTTCAGGTACTGGATGCCGGTCATGTACTCGTACAGGTCGGGGTTATCCGGGATATAGGCCATCCGCTGTTTGCAGGCCAGGGGGTCGGTCCGGATGGACACCCCGTCCACCAGGATCTCCCCCGCGTCAAAGTGCAATATCCCGCAGCAGCTCTTGAGGGTGGTGGTCTTGCCGGCGCCGTTGTGCCCGATAAAGCCGTAAATCTCTCCCGGGCGGATGTGCAGGGACAGGTCGTCCACCGCCTTTTTGTCCCCGTAAACCTTGGTCAGATGTTGAATCTTCAGCATGCAGGAATCTCCTCCCCTGTCCAGACTTCCCCCCCGCCGGGCGGAGGGTGTGTATCTTTTTGATATCAAAATCATATCACACCATTTTCTCCCTGTCAAGCTGCCGGCGCAAAAAAAGCGCCCCCGCCCAAAGGGCAGGGACGCGAAAAAACAAGGGTCAAAGACTCCGGGGCGCAGGGCGCCAGCGGGCGCGCCCGCGGCTGGAGGTTCCAGATCCTCCCAGAGGGCGGCGGGCGCAGATTTACGCCAGCACCGACACTTCCCCGATGCCGAAGGCCTCCAGCAGCCGGAGGGCCGCCGGGCCGATGGTCTCGCCGCTGACGGCGATGGGGATGGCGGGCGGACAGGACACGGTGGGCAGGGCGCAGACCCGGCCCAGAGCCTCCCGGGCGGGGAGGCGGACCTGGCGGCCCAGAACCGCCTGGCGAATGGTGCAGGCGGGCTGTCCGGCCTGGCGTTCCAGGTCCTCCCAGAGGGCGGCGGGCAGGGCGGCAGGGCCCTCCCCTGTCCCGGGATGGGCGATGGCGTCCAGGGCAGCGTCCCGCACCCGGTCAAAGTCCCGGGGCGGGTTGTGGGGGGTGAACATCAGCACCAGATACCGGGGGTCGGCGTACTCGCACTCCACCCGGTGGGCCCGGAACAGCTCCGCCAGTTCCTGGCCGCTGCGGCCCGCCGCTGCCCCGTCCAGCACCAGTTTCAGGGGCTCGGAGGGACGGACCAGACCGGGGCACCGGGCGTCCAGCCGGGCTTTCAGGGCGTCCAGCGCCCGGATGCAGTCCGCCAGACGGGCGGGCCAGTCCCCTGCCAGCGCCCCGGCGCACAGGTCCAGGGACTGCAAAATCAGATAGGAGGGGCTGGTGGAGCCGAACAGGCACATGGCCCCCCGCACGTCCGCCGGGTCGGGATTCAACAGGCCCCGGCCGGCGTGGAGGTAGGCCCCGCCGGTGAGGACCGGGAGGGTCTTGTGGGCCGAATCGCAGCACATGTCCGCCCCCAGGTCCATGGGGTGGCGGCTGCCCCCGGGCAGAAACCGCAGATAGGCCCCATGGGCGTTGTCCACCAGCAGGGGCACCCCACGGGCATGGCACAGGGGGGCCAGGGCGGCCACGTCCTGCACCCCGCCCAGGTAGTCGGGGCTGGTGAGGTAGACGCCGAAGGGGCGGCGGCCTTCCTGTTCCAGGGCGTCCAGGGCGGCGGACAGCCGATCAGGGCTCACCGGGCAGGCGCAGAGGCTGGCGTCGGGGCCGGCCGGGGGCCACAGCCACCGGACATCAAAGTCCAGCAGGGCCGCGGCATACAGAAGGGCCTTGTGGGCGTTGCGGGCCGCCAGCAGCACCGGCCTGCCTTCCCCCTGGGGGGCGGCCTGCAGGGCCAGAAACAGCATGGCCCGGATGCACTGGGAGGAGCCTTCCGCCCCGTACCAGGTGCCTGCGGTGCCGAACAGCCGGGCGGTGGCCGCCTCGCTCCGGGCGATGATCCCCTCGGCCTCGTACAGTTCATCCGCCCCGGCAATCTCAGTCAGGTCCAGGGCCTCGCAGCCCAGAGGGCCGGTCCCCTTGTGGCCCGGCATATGGAGCCGGGAGGTGTCCGAGGCGGCGTAAGCCCGCACAAAGTCCGCGATGGGGGTCAGGCTCATTCGGCGCAGCCCTCGCCGTCGGCGCAGGCAGTGCAGGTGCCGCCCAGCTGGACGGGAACCTCAATGCCCTGGGCGGCCAGGTCCTGGTTTTTGGCCACCTCGATCATGATGGCGCACTCGATCCGCTTCTTGAACAGCTCGCAGCCGTACTCATACACGCCGCTGATGCTGCCGGTGGCGTGGTAGGCGTTGGCGGCACAGCCGCCCGAGCAGTACAGCTTGGCCCAGCAGTCCTTGCACTCGGGACGGGCGTAGGCGTTGCAGTGGCGGAACTCATCCTGTGCGGCGGTGTTGGTGACGCCCTTCCAGATGTCGCCCAGCAGGTACTTGGGATCGCCCACAAACTGGTGGCAGGGGTACAGGTCGCCCCAGGGGGTGACCGCCATGTACTCGGTGCCCGAGCCGCAGCCCGAAATCCGCTTATAAATGCAGGGGCCGCCGGTCAGGTCGATCATATAATGGTAGAAGGTGAAGGGACGGCCTTCCCGCTCCCGGCGCAGCATCTCCTTGGCCAGCAGCTCGTACTGGTCCAGCAGCACCGGCAGGTCCTCTTTGGTGAGGGCGCAGGGATCGTCGGGCTTGGACACCACCGGCTCCATGCTCAGCTCGGTAAAGCCCAGGTCGGCCATGTGGAAGATATCCTTGGTGAAGTCGGTGTTGGCGTGGGTGTAGGTGCCGCGGATATAGTAGTTCTTGTCGCCGCGGGCCTTGACGAACTTCTGGAACTTGGGGACGATGGTGTCGTAGCTGCCATGGCCGGCGTAGTCCACACGCAGGCGGTCGTGGATCTCCTTGCGGCCGTCCAGGCTCAGAACCACGTTGCTCATCTCCCGGTTGCAGAAGTCGATGACGTCGTCGTCGATCAGCATGCCGTTGGTGGTGAGGGTGAAACGGAAGTTCTTGCCCGTCTCCTTCTCACGCTGGCGGCAGTAGGCCACCAGGTCCTTCACCATCTGCCAGTTCATCAGCGGCTCGCCGCCGAAGAAGTCCACTTCCAGGTTGTGGCGGGTGCCGGAGTTCTCGATCAGGAATTCCATGGCCCGCTTGCCCACGTCCAGGCTCATGAGGGCCCGCTCGCCCTGATACCGGCCCTGGGCGGCAAAGCAATAGGAACAATTCAGGTTGCAGGTGTGGGCCACGTGCAGGCACAGGGCCTTGACCACATGATTCCGGTTCTTGAAGTCAAAGGCCATGTTCTCGTAGACGTCGGGGCTCCACAGCTTGCCGGCGGCCTCCAGGGCCGCCACGTCGTCCAGGCACTGGGCCAGGTCGGCGGCGGTGACGTCGGGGCGGTCGGCATATTTTTCCAGCAGCCGGGCGGTGATCTCCTCCCGGGTGGCTTCCTTATACAGGGCGATGACGTCGTAGGCCACCTCGTCCACCAGGTGGACCGAGCCGCTGCAGGTATCCAGCACAATATTGTAGCCGTTGAGTTTATACTGATGTACCATTCTTTCCTCCGTGATACACAAAAAAATGCCGCCCGGCAAAGGCGGCATCGGATGGGGCCAAGATTACTTGTTGCTGTTCTCGCACTTCTGGTTTGCCACGCCGCAGGAAGTCTTGCAGGCGGACTGGCAGGAGGTCTGGCACTCGCCACAGCCGCCGGTCTGGACGCTCTTGGTCAGGTCGCGGGTTGCAATGGTCTTGATTCTCTCCATGGTATGTACCTCTCTATCTTATCCATTACGCCCCAAACAGGGCGCGCGTATTCTGTTTGTATGATAACACGGTTTACCTTCCCTGTCAAGGGTCGTCCTCCCCGAATGCGGGCAGCCCCGCCAGGATGGTGTGCAGGCCCAGTTCCCGGGCGCGCTGGATCAAATAACGGTACCGGCACAGCAATGCCTGGCGCTCATAAATCCGCTGTTCCACCAGGTCGGGGTCCACTTCCAGGTCGAACATCATGGCGTTGCGGCGCAGGCAGTACAGGCATTCCTTGATTTCCTCCTCCAGCTCGGGGTGGTAGCGCTCATGTTCCACGTCCCGCGGGATGCGGCGGGACAGCAGGCTGGGACGGCGGGGGGCGGTCTGGGACATACGATCTTCTCCTTCCACAGTTGACACCATACAAAAAACACGGAGCCCGGTCCTTTTCGGGGCCCGGCAAAAGCCTCTTTCTTATTCTACGCACCCCGCACGGAAAAATATGCCGGATTTTTTATTTTGGGGGTTGACAATCCCATCCAACCTGAGTATAATAATCACCGTCGGCAGCGCAAACGACTCGCCGCCCGACAGAAAATCAAAATCCGATGGGGATTTGCATAGTGGTAGTGCGGTAGACTCTGACTCTACTTGTGGGAGTTCGATTCTCTCATCCCCAACCAAAAGGCTTCGCCAAACGGCGAGGCCTTTTTTCTTTTTTCAAAAAGAAACCTTTCTTTTTGAAAAAAGAAACAAAAACTTTTTACTGTGTACCATACAGTTTCCGGGTCTCCGACACTTCCGCGGGGCCTTTACGCCAAAAGCTCGCTCGCGGCGTTTGCGCCTGCGGCGCGGTGCGATGCATCGTTTCGCGTAGCCTGGTTTCTCTCGCCCGGTACACTCCAAAAAACAACAAAGCCCCCGCTTCTCCAAAAGAGGCGGGGGTTTTCTGTTGGTATAGGATTTCCCACGGGCCCCGCGTCCGCCAAAGCGGACGCACTCAGCAATCGGAGCGGCGGGCAAAAGCCGTTAAGAAAAACACCCGTGCCGCCGTTTGAGGCCCTGAAAGTTTCTACGGGCCAGGCATGACAGTGTTTTTTAGGCTTTTGAACGCCGCGACTTCTGCTTTTGGGTCCAGGGTTCAGACCCTGGTCGTTAGGGTGGGTAGGGAGTCCAGAGGCTGCGGAGCCGAGGCGCTGCCTGCGGCAGATACAGCCGAGGCGGAGCAGGGGCAGCCGTCCAAATTTTCAAGCGGGCAGCGCCCCGCGCTGAAAATTTGGGTAACGGCAACCCGG
>NZ_NFKB01000070.1:0-11330 GCF_002160175.1 Faecalibacterium sp. An192 | reverse complement strand
TCTAATGGCCACAACTACCCTGGGCAACAAGTCCACCGGCAGCATTATCAAGCTGAAAGAAAACGGCACGCTGGTGGACTTCTATGTTGCCAAGCACGACTATGAAAGCGGCCTCAACGGGGCCGGGAGGACGCTGGTGGTCCGCAAGGACACCTATGATGACCGGGTGTGGGACAACGGCAATGTGAACGCCTACGCCAGCAGCGACCTGGATAGCTGGTTTAACAGCACCTACAAAAACATGCTGGACGCCGACATCCGCTCCCTCATCGGTACGACCAAAATCCGCTACACCCCCGGCAACGGCAACAACACGGTGGGCACCCTGGAGCGGGCCGTCTTTGCCCTGTCCCTCACCGAGCTGGGGCAATCCCACACCTATGCCAACACGGAGGGCTCCGCCCTGCCCATTGCGTCCACCCTGCGGATTGCCTACCGCAACGGGAGCGCCACCACCCAATGGACCCGCTCCCCGTACACGTACCGCACCGGCTACGCCTGGAGGCTGAGCTCCTATGGCGGTATCAACGACGACGGCTGCAATAACTCCTACGGGTCCCGCCCCGCTTTCACTCTCCCCTCCTCCCTCTATGTGAGCGATGACGGCTCTGTGTTTCAGAACACCGCCCCCTCTACGCCCGCCAGCATTTCTGTCCCCAGCAGCATCAACGGCGGCAGCACCATCACCGTGAGCTGGGGCACCTCCACGGATGCAGAGGGCAACCTTGAGGGCTACATTGTCGAGCGCCAGGTGGACGGCGGCTCCTGGTCCCAAATCTACCAGGGCACCGCCACCAGCACCACCAACACCGTGGCCTTTGGCACCAACACCGTGGCCTACCGGGTCAAGGCCTATGACGCTGCCGGACTTGAGAGCGGCTGGAAAACCAGCAGCACGGTGACGGTGACCAACAACCGGGCCCCCGGCGCTCCCGGCAGTCTGACCGTCCCCGCCGTTGTCCGTGGCGGCAGCAACCTGGCCATCTCCTGGACCGCCGCCTCTGACAGTGACGGCAACCTCAGCGGCTATGAGCTGGAGCGGCAGGTGGACGGCGGCTCCTGGACCCAAATCTATAAGGGCTCCGCCCTGGCCTACACCGACACCATCACCGCCGGGTGGAACACCGTGGCCTACCGTGTGCGCTCCTATGACAGCTACAACGCCACCAGCACCTATGTGACCAGCGAAACCCGGACGGTGGACAACAACGCCATCCCGGTCATCACCAGCTCCACGACCTCCGGCACCGATCTGGGGACCAAGGAGGACGGCTTTGACCTGACCTACACCGTGACGGACGCTGACAGCGACACCGTGACGGTGAAAGAGTACCTGGACAATGTGCTCAAGCGGACCTACACCGCCACCCTGGGGCAGAGCAACACGGTCCAGTGTGTCACCGCCGCCAACTGGCAGAAAGTCCTCAACGGGGCCCACACCATCAAGGTGGTGGCCAATGACGGCAAGGCGGACAGCACCCCCTACACCGTGACCTTTACCAAGGCGGTCTATGAGGCCTCCATCACGATGGCAGAGCCCATTGACGCTGACGATGTTATTTCTGTGTGCGTTGTGTCTATCAACGGCCACATTCCCGCCGACGCTGATTTGCAAGTGCTTGTCACCAATAACGCAAAGGACAGCTCCCCCGTGTGGGAGGACGCCACCCAGGACTACAAAAACGGCTCCAACCATGTTTTCACCAATCAGACGGCCACAAACGGCTTTGCTTTCAATGTCAAGGTCAATGTGAGCCGGGGCTCCAGTGGTGAGGCCGGATATATTACCGCCATCGGCGGAGCGTTCCAGTAAGGCACGAAACGGCCCCCTGCGGTGCTGATACACCCAGGGGGCCGAAATACAGAGTTTTTTCCAGTAGAAAAAAAGGGAGGCGGTCCCCGTGACAAACGAGGAACTTGTAGCAAAAATCCAAGCCGGGGAGCGGGACCGCCTCCCGGAGCTCTGGGAACAGGTGGAGCGTTTTGTGGCCAACCGGGCCCAGCGCCTTATGACCCTATACGCCAACGGCTACATGACGAACACCGGCGGCGTGGAGTTTGATGACCTATACAACAGCGGCTATATCGCCCTGGTGGCCGCCGTGGACACCTACAAGCCGGACAGTGAGATGCAGTTTATAGGCTGGTTTGCCTTTGCTTTACAAACTGCTTTCGGGAACACCGGGGGATGGAGGGCCCACAAAAATGACGCCTTGCGCCAGGCGGTGAGCCTGGACGCCCCGCCCAGCGAGGACGGCGGGGAGGATGTCCGAGCCCTTGCAGAGTTTGTGGAGGACCCCAGCGCCGCCCAGAGCCTCCAGGGCGTGGAGGATAGCATTTACCATGACCAGCTCCACGCCGCCCTGGAGCGGGCCTTGCAGCGGCTCCCAGAGGCCGAGGGGGACGCCATACGGGGCAAATACTTTGAGGGGCGGGAACTGTCCAGGGACGAAAAGAACGCCGAACACCGGGGCATGAGCAAGCTCATAAACCCCGCCCTCCATGCGGAGCTGCTGCAATACATAGAGGACCGCACCCCCTACTATTTGCGGGTGGGCATCCAGACACAACGAAACACCGGGGAAAGCGCCGTTGAAAAAATCGTTTTCAAGCGGGAGGCCCTCCGGCGGAAAGTGGGGCTTGAATGATGTTAGATACCTTGTACCAGCTATTTTACCTGCGGCGTGAGGCAGAGGCGGAGCGCCGCCGCCTCCAAGAGCTGGAGAACGGCCCGGCAACGGCTGAAATCCGTACCATTATGGAGGACAGGCTCCGCCGGGTGGAGAAACAGCGGGACCGCCTGGCGGCCTACATTGACGCCATAGAGGACGATTTTATAAGGACCTTGTTTGTGCTCAAGTTTGAAAAGCGGCTGACCTGGCGGCAAATTGCCCTTAGCATGGGCGGCAGAAATTGCGCCGACAATTTGGCCAGGACGGCCCAGCGATATGTAGCAAAACACCCCCTATAATTTCCCCATTCTTTCCCCCATTTACCACAATTCTGGCCCGTTCCACGCTGTTCCACAAAATGCAAAAAGCCCACGGTGCAAGGGCTCCAGCGGATACCCATTCCCAGCTATTTTATACCCTTTGAAAAGACCGGCATGACCAACCGCATTGAGGGCGGTGCCGATCTGGACGGCGTTATCTCCACCCTCACAGACGGCTTTACAGAGGCCCTGCTGACGGCGGCGGAGGGCGTCCATGCGTAGACCCTGCCCCATGCCGGAAACACGGAGTTTTTTCCAATGGAAAAAAGGAGGGTGACAAGATGAGTTACACCTGCTATCTGGGCGGGGCCCTTTGGCCCACCCCAGAAAAGCTCCAGGTGAAAATCAAGGGGAAAAACAAAACCCTGGTCCTCTTGAATGAGGGCGAGGTCAATTTCCTGCGGGCCCCCGGCCTCACGGAGCTCACCGTCCCCTTTGACCTGCCCATGCTCACCGGCTCCCGGTCCCCGGACTACTACCTGGGACTGCTGGAGCGAATGAAAGCCAACAAGGAAACCACCCAATTCATGCTGGTGCGGATGTCCCCCTCTGGGGGGATGCTCTTTGACACCAACATCAAGGTAAGCGTGGAGGACTACAACATCACCGAGGACGGCAAAAAGGGCCTGGATGTGGCCGTGGATGTCAACCTCAAGCAATGGCGGGACTACGGCACAAAGACCGTGACCGTGGAGGAGCCCAAGGCAGAGAGCACCACGCCCACCGTGACGGTGGAAAAGGAGCGGGACGCCAGCACGGCCCCCACGGCCAAGACCTACACGGTCAAGGCCGGTGACAGCCTGTGGGCCATCGCCGCCAAGTATTACGGCAACGGGGCCGACTACAACAAGATTTTCAACGCAAACACGGACAAAATCAGCAATCCCAACCTCATCTATGTGGGGCAGGTGCTCACCATCCCATGACCTATGAGCTGCTGATACAACACCAGGGGACCATCATGCTGCCCCCCGTGGTGGAGAATGTGAGCATTGAGTGGGAACGCCAAGGACAGCCGGGAAAGCTCATTGCCGAGGTGGTCAAGACACCCGGCTTGAGCTTTCAAGAGGGCGACCCGTGCCGTTTTTCCGTGGACGGCACCCCCGTCTTTTATGGCTTTGTCTTTGAGAAATCCCGCAAGGGCAGCACGGATGACATCATCCAAATCACCGTATATGACCAGCTCTACTACCTCAAGAACAAGGATACCTATGTCTACACCAACAAGACCGCCGCCGATGTGATACGCATGATTGCGGAGGACTTCCAGCTCAATGTGGGGGACCTGGAGGACACCGGCTACACCATCGGGAGCCGGGTGGAGGACAACCAGACCCTCTTTGACATCATCCAGACGGCTTTGGACGAAACCCTCAAGGCCACCTCCCAGATGTATGTGCTCTATGACGATGTGGGCAAGCTGACCCTCAAGAACATCGGCAGCATGAAATTGGGGCTTTTGATTGATGAGGACACGGCTGGGGACTTTGACTATAAAAGCTCCATCGCATCCCAGACCTATGACAAAATCAAGCTCTCCTATGAGAACAAGGACACCGGTAAGCGGGAGATTTTCGTGGCCCAGGACAGCTCCAACATCAACCAATGGGGCGTCCTGCAATACTACGAAAAGCTGGACAGCACTACCAATGCCAAGGCCATGGCGGATGCCCTCCTCAGCCTCTATAACACCAAAACCCGGACCCTCAAGCTCCAAGATGTGCTGGGGGACATCCGGGTGAGGGCCGGGACCCTGCTGGTGGTCATGCTGGGGCTGGGTGACATCAATGTGTCAAACTACCTCATGGTGGAGCAGGTCAAACACACTTTCAACAATGAGCAGCACCTCATGGAGCTCAAAATGCGAGGTGGTACATTTGTCACTTGACATCAATGAACTGGTGCGGCTGGTCAAGCGGGCCGCCGTGGAGGCCGTCCAGGCAGGCGCTCCCATGAGCGGGGGCTATGGCTATGTGACCTCCACCTCTCCGCTTGAAATCACCGTTGACCAAAAGAAAATATTGACCGAGGCCCAGCTCATCCTCACGGACGCCGTGAGGGACTACACCGTGGAGATGACCACCATGCCGGAGTTTCACGAAACCGAGGAAACCAGCGGCGGGGCCGGGGATGCCTCTTTTGCGCCCCACAAGCACCGCTACCAGGGCCGGAAAAAGTGGAAAGTCCACAACGCCCTCCAGATGGGGGAAAAGGTCATCCTCCTGCGGTGTGACGGCGGGCAGCAGTACATTGTCCTGGGCAGATGGGAGGCGAGGACCTAATGGCAACTTTACCGACCACGGGGGATGACCTGGACCTCATCACCTTTGCGGTGGAAACCCAGCCCAGCTACACCCACAAGCTGGACATTGACCGCAACCGGGTGAGAGGCATGACGGATGAGCGGGATGCCGTCCTCCAGGCCGTTTACCTCATTCTGAATGTGGAGCGCTACGCTTTCCCTATTTATTCCCGCAACTACGGCTCCGAGCTGTCCGATCTGATAGGCAAGCCCAAAGACTACGCCATGAGCGAGATAAAGCGGCGCATCACGGAGGCCCTGCTCCAGGATGACCGCATCACCTCCCTGGACGGCTGGGAATTTGAAATGGGCAGAAATTGGGTCACGGCCCGGTTTACCGTCCACACCATTTATGGCGATGTAAGCGCCCAAAAGGAGGTTGACATCTGAATGTTTGAAAGCAGGACCTATGAGGCGCTGCTGGCCAGCGCCCTGTCCAGGGTGGCCTCCCCGGTGGACAAGCGGGAGGGCTCCATGGTGATGAACGGCGTGGCCCCGTCCATGGCAGAGCTGGCCCAGCTCTACATTGCGGCGGACTTTGTGCTCCAGGCCACCTACATCATCACGGCCCCCCGTGAGTACCTCATCAAGCGGGCCCATGACCGCAACATGGACCCCTACCCGGCCAGCCCCGCCGTCTATCGGGCGGAGTTTAACATTGAGGTCCCGGTGGGGACCCGTTTCTCCTGCGAGGACCTCAACTTTGTGGTCACCGCCCGCATGGACCCGGAGGAGGACACGGAAACCGGCCTCAGCCACCAGGTCACCTGTGAAACCCCAGGAGCGGCGGCCAACAACTACGGCGGCACCCTCATCCCGGTGGAGTATGTGCAGGGGCTCACCCATGCGGAGCTGGTGGAGCTGCTCATCCCCGGCGATGATGAGGAGGAAACGGAGGCTTTCCGCCAGCGGGTGCTGGACAGTTTCCAGTCCCAAGCCTTTGGCGGCAACCAAGCCGACTATCGGGAGAAAGTGCTGGCCATGCCCGGCGTGGGGGACCTCAAAATCCACCCCGTCTGGAATGGCGACATTTCCCCGGCCAGCCTCATCCCGGATGAGGCCGTGGAAAGCTGGTACACCAGTACCATCTCCACGGTGAGCGGCTCCGTGGCCACCTGGCTCACGGCAGTCTACACGGCGGCCAAAGAGAAAAAGCTCACGGTGGGCGGCACGGTCAAGCTGGTCATCATGGCCTCTGACTACAAGGCCCCCACGCCCACCCTGCTGGAGGAAATCCAGACGGCCATTGACCCGGAGCAGAACGCCGGGGAGGGCCTGGGCCTGGCCCCCATCGGCCATGTGGTCCATGTGACCGGCGTGACGCCGGAGGAGGTGGACATTGCCCTCCACCTCACCTATGCCTCCGGGTGGGATTGGGATGCCGTCAAGAGCTATGTGGAGGCCGTCATTGACGCCTACTTTGTGGAGCTGTCCCAGGATTGGGCCAGCTCTGATTTTTTGACCGTCCGCATTTCCCAGATTGAAAGCCGCATCCTCTCCGAGTGCTCCAACATGATAACGGACATTGGCGGCACCAAAATCAACGGGCAGGAGAACAACCTGGCCCTGGGCCCGGACAGCATCCCCGCCAGAGGGGAGGTCACCGATGGATAGACACCTTTTGAACTACCTGCCCCCGGTGCTCCGGGAGGTGCTGGAGTTTCAAGTCATCAACGGGGCCAATGAGCCGGAAATCTCCCTTGCATGGGACGCCATCACCAGGGTGCTGGCCAACCAATTCCTTGAGGACGCTGATGAGGACGGCGTGGCCGTGTGGGAGCAAGAGCTGCGGCTCTTTCCCAAGGACACGGACACCCTGGAGGCCCGCAAGGCCCGCATCAAGGCCAAGTGGAATTTGGAATTGCCCTACACCCTGCGCTGGCTGAAAAACTGGCTGGCGGGCCTGTGCGGCCCGGACGGACACTCTGTTTCTCTCCAGGACTACACCCTGGACATCCAGCTTGACTACACGGTCCTGCCGGAGGCGGACCGGCTGGCGGGGGAAATCCTTGACATGCTGCTGACGGTCCGCCCGGAGAACATCCACATTTTGATGACCGCCCTTTTGCAGTCTACCGGCGGCGTCCGGCTGGGGGCCTACACGGAGCGCTCCCTGCACATGGACCTGTGGCCCCTGCTGACCAATGAGCTGGAGAGCACCGGCGGCGTCATCGGAGCCGGGCCTCTGGAGTATCGTGCAACCCTTGAAATTTATCCATACGAACAGGAGGAAAGCGGAAATGCCTGACCAGGAAAGAAAGTACGGCACCAGGATAACCACGGCGGGGTCCACCCTCATCACCAACTGCATTTTGGCGGGGACCAAGCTGAAAATCACCCAGGCCGCCGCCGGTGACGGCGGGGGCAGCTACTACCTGCCCAGCACGGAACAGACGGAGCTTGTGAGGGAGCTGTGGCGGGGGCCCATCGTGTCCGCCGAGCAAAACGCCTCTGTCCCCAACATGATGGATGTGAAAATCATCATTGATGACAGTGTGGGCAACTTCATTGTCCGTGAAATGGGCCTCTTTGATGAGGACGGCACCCTCATTGCCATCTGCAACACCCCGGACACGGAAAAGGTGGCCATCTCCACCGGCGTGGACGGGCGGCTCACCATGCTCATGCACATTGTTGTGGTGGACAGCTCCGTGCTGGAGTTTACCATCACCCCGTCCCTGGACACGGTGAGCCCGGAGGACCTGGAGGAGGCCATTGCCGAACACAACACGGACCCGGCCAGCCACCCGGACATCCGGCAGGACATCACGGACGCCGTGGATGACCACAACACCGATGAAACCTCCCACCCGGACATCCGTGTGGACCTCAGCGGCCTGGACAGCCGCCTCTCCGTGCTGGAGCTGAAATACGGCACCAATGTCACCGGCAACAGCTTTGAGGTGACCTTTGGGACCCTCACCGGCGTGGTAGTCACCGGCGTCTGGAATGAAACCTATGCGAGGATTGAGTTTTAATGCCAAGCTATGACATCATCCCTCTTGCCTCCGATCTGCTGGACTACACCATCCAGCGGGTCAAGCAGAAAGAGGCAGAATACAAGCCGGTCAAGGCCTACATCATGGTGGGTGACCAGCTTGTGGAAAAGCTCCTCTATGACAAGGTGAAAGATGACGGAAAGCCTCACTTTCCAAAAAGCCAGACTTTCCACCTGTGCGCCGAGCTCCAGGACTGCGCCGTCCGCATCCTCAAGGGCTGTGAGGCCGCCAATGGCCGCTACTTTGAAACCGAGTATGAGGAGCGGCTCAAGGACCTGGACGGCGTGCTCATCGAGTGCCAGACCATGGAGCAGCTCATCAACCTCAGCTATGGCCGCAAGTACATCACCGGCGACCAATGCCACTATTGGGCGGAGCTGGTGCGCCCGGTCCGTCAAAAGGCTTTCAACTGGAGGAAATCAGACGGCAACCGTGCCGCCGCCCTCCGGGAGGCCAAGGCGGCCCAGGAGCTTGCCAAGATGGGGCAAATGGCCCTACAAATTGCGGAGGCCCTGCGGCCTCAGTAAACGGATACAACGGCCACCAAGGCCGTGTATTTGGGTGTGACCTGTTTATTTACCTCTACCTCCCCGAACACGAACAACACCAACAACGCCTGGAGGCTGAACTCCAATGGCAATATCAACAACAACAACTGCAACAACTCCAACGGGTCCCGCCCCGCTCTGATGGTAAGGTCCGACCGAGTAGGCCCAAAGCCGAAAGCAGCGCCATCCATCACATCAAAGGAGGTCACATCCAGCCTTGACACCAAGGCAAATACATTGCGCCGATGCACCCCACCGCACACCGAGGCGGCGGGGTGCTGCTGGTCCTGTCCCTGCGGCACCTACACGGCGCACAAGGAGAGGGAGGCCCGCCGCCGGGATGACAGGGGGCCGCCCGCATGTTTACAGGGGTGCAAAGACCCGTGCTGAAATTCTCTGAGATATGCACCTTTTCGGTGCTCTACAAAGCCTACCTGGCGGCCAGACGGGGCAAGCGCTCCAGGGCCGCCACCGCCAACTATGAGGTCCACCTGCTGGCCAACATCGTCAACCTTGTCTACATCCTGCAAACCAAAATCTACCGGCCCGGACTGTTCCGGGTGTTCTATGTCTACGAGCCCAAAAAGAGATTGGTGCAGGCCCCGGCCTTTGTTGATAAAGTGGTCCAGCACGCATTGGTGGACAACCTCATCTATGAGCGCATCACCAACAGTTTCATTCTGGATAACTACGCATCCCAGAAAGGCAAAGGGCTCCACTTCGGCCTGGACCGGCTGCGTGGATTTTTCACGGAATACTGGAACAAATACCGCACGGCGGAGGGCTGGGTCCTCAAGGCAGATGTGCGGCATTTCTTTGCGTCCATTGACCACGACAAGCTCAAGGAAAAACTCAAAAAGCTGGACCTTGAGCCCATCGTTTTTGACCTGCTGTGTACCTACATAGACAGCACGGACGGCCTGCCGCTGGGCTACCAGACCAGCCAGCTTTTTGCCCTGCTGTTCCTGGATGAGTTTGACCACTTCGTCAAGGAGCGGCTCCACATCCGCTGGTATGGCAGGTACATGGATGACTTTTTCCTCATCCACCCGGACAAGGACTATTTGCAATTCTGCCTCAAGGAAATCCGGGTCTTTATGGCCAGCCTGGGGCTGGAGCTCAATGAGAAAACCCAGATTTTCCCCATCCGCAACGGGATTGATTTTCTGGGCTTTCACACCTATCTGACCGAGGAGGGCAAGGTCATCCGCAAGCTGCGGCACAGCAGCATCAAGCGTATGCGCTCCAAGCTCCGCCGGTGGGAGCAGGACTATCCGGCGGGCCTTGTGACCCGTGAGAAAATCCTGCAAAGCTGGCAGGCCTGGGACGCCCACGCCGCTCACGGCAACACCTGGTCCCTGCGCCAGCAGGTGCGGGACCGTGTGCAAAACATTCTAAAGGAGGAAATCTAATGGCCACAACTACCCTGGGCAACAAGTCCACCGGCAGCATTATCAAGCTGAAAGAAAACGGCACGCTGGTGGACTTCTATGTTGCCAAGCACGACTATGAAAGCAGCCTCAACGGGGCCGGGAGGACGCTGGTGGTCCGCAAGGACACCTATGATGACCGAGTGTGGGACAGCGGCAATGTGAACGCCTACGCCAGCAGCGACCTGGATAGCTGGTTTAACAGCACCTACAAAAACATGCTGGACGCCGACATCCGCTCCCTCATCGGCACCACCAAAATCCGCTACACCCCCGGCAACGGCAACAACACGGTGGGCACCCTGGAGCGGGTCATCTTTGCCCTGTCCCTCACCGAGCTGGGGCAGTCCCACTCCTATGCCAACACGGAGGGCTCCGCCCTGCCCATTGCGTCCACCCTGCGGATTGCCTATCGCAACGGGAGCGCCACCACACAATGGACCCGCTCCCCGAACACGAACTACGCCAGCAACGCCTGGAGGCTGTTCTCCTATGGCTATATCGTCGGCAGCAACTGCAACAACTCCTACGGGTCCCGCCCCGCTTTCACTCTCCCCTCCTCCCTCTATGTGAGCGATGACGGCTCTGTGTTTCAGAACACCGCCCCCTCTACGCCCGCCAGCATCTCCGTCCCCAGCAGTATTGACGGCGGCAGCACCATCACCGTGAGCTGGGGCACCTCCACGGATGCAGAGGGCAACCTTGAGGGCTACATTGTCGAGCGCCAGGTTGACGGCGGCTCCTGGACCCAAATCTACCAGGGCACCGCCACCAGCACCACCAACACCGTGGCCTTTGGTACCAACACCGTGGCCTACCGGGTCAAGGCCTATGACGCCGCCGGACTTGAGAGCGGCTGGAAAACCAGCAGCACGGTGACGGTGACCAACAACCGGGCCCCTGGCGCTCCCGGCAGTCTGACTGTCCCCGCCGTTGTCCGTGGCGGCAGTAACCTGGCCATCTCCTGGACCGCCGCCTCTGACAGTGACGGCAACCTCAGCGGCTATGAGCTGGAGCGGCAGGTGGACGGCGGCTCCTGGACCCAAATCTATAAGGGCT
>NZ_NFKB01000007.1:0-85927 GCF_002160175.1 Faecalibacterium sp. An192 | reverse complement strand
TTTGACAGAACCGGTGTGTTAAACCAGACATTACATGAGAGGCCACCGGCGAGGAAGGGTTTCTGTTGCAGAACAGAGGCTCTGCCTTGCCGGGGCCTTTTGTTTTTCGACAAGGTAGTATAGACAGAAAGGAGTCATTATGGGATTCGATTATGAGCAGTTCGGAGACCGAGTTCGTGCCTTAAGAAAAGAAAGAGACATAACGCAGGCTGAACTAGCTTCAGTCCTCAATGTAGAAAGCCATTACATAAGCCGAATTGAGCGAGGACTGTCTGGGTGCTCGATCGAGATTATCATTGTGCTGTCAAAAGTGCTGGGGGTCAGTATCGACTACCTGGTGGTTGGAAAAGAGTACAGATCGGTCAAAGAAGATCTGGAACGGGTCATCAACCAGCTTGAAAAAATCAGGATGGATATTGTTTGAAGGATTGCGTTTTGGGAAGGTGTATGGATGAAAATGAAGCATCAGACCATAAAACTAGCACAGTTTGTGCGAGAAACTAGCACAAACTGTGCCACGACAAAGTACAAAACATCCTGTACAATATGGGTAGATCAAGAAACCGAACCTTGAAAAGTAAATAGACACTCTTTCAGATACGAACCCTGCAGCAGGGAGCCCATCCGCGGGAAATGCGAAGATCACCAGCAAAAGGTAGGAGCAGGAACCGGAGGTAAATGAGGAGACAGCTTCTCCCAAGGCAAAGATCCGGTGCAGGATGATGAGACTTCCGCCTTCGGGCGGCTCGGTGAGAACCACGGAGAGGCGACAATCTATGGCGCTGGTAAGCTGCCAGCCGTCTGAAAGGGTCCCAAACAGGACAGAGAGCCTGTGTTTCCGGGGGTGTCGTGGACAAGTACGGAAACCGATATAATGGTGTGAATCATGGCAAAAGTCTGACTCATAACCATAGGGCGGCCATGCGAATGGTTCGCTGTTATATAAAAGAAAGGAGTGGATGAGGGATGAAGCAATATAAAAAGATGCGTCCTCTCAAAGCGGATTGGCATTACAAGCGCGGAGACATTTATCTTGTGGACCTGAATCCATACCGAGGCTCAGAACAAGGAGGGGTACGGCCTGCAGTTGTAGTACAGAACAACAGCGGGAATTATCATTCTCCGGTGCTGTTGGTAGTACCGCTTACCACCAAGATCAAAAAAGAATCTATGCCAACCCACTGCCTTATCAAAAGTCACTGCCTGCGGGAACTTTCCATGGCGATTTGTGAGTCACCGAGACCGGTTGACAAGGCACGAATCCAAGGGTATCTCGGGAAAGTAACCAAAGCGGATTTGGATAGAATCTCAGCTTGTCTGAAAGCAAGTTTTGCATGGAAAAGCTGACTGTTTATCAACCATAAAGGAGGACACACAATGGCACGTCAGATGGAAAACGCGAATATGAACGAGAGCAGGAGGCCGATGGCCGGGGAACAAAACCGCTGCTATACGATCAGCGACCTGCAGCAGATGCTGGTACTGAGCCGTGCAAGTGTGACTGCCTTGCTGAAAAAACGGGAATTTCACTGGATTCAGATTGGCGGCAGATACCGTATCCCTAAAAAAGGATTTGATGCCTGGCTGGAACGGCAGTGCCAGTAAGTGACTGGGCCAAGGATGCCAATCTCGGGACGGTTCGTTTTGGGGTTGACATCCTAAATTTTTTCTCTCCAAACTGGTATGATAATCTTGACCGGAATCGAACGGCGAGAAAGGAGCGGAAAAACAATGGCAGATGGACCAAGAAAAACAACCATGCCAGTTCGTGAAATGCGTGAGATTCTCGGCCTTGGAAAGACGGACAGCTATTGGCTGCTGAAAAAGGAGTTCTTTGATGTCGTACTAGTGAACGGAAAGATGCGCGTTGTGATAGAGAGCTTTGAAAAATGGTATGCCAATCAGGTCAAATACTCCAAGGTGAATGGCCCCCCTCCAGGGGAGCAGCTAAAACAGAAATCTTACTCAATTACTGATCTGGCTGCACTGCTGCGTGTAAGCGAAACAACCATTTATGATTTGATCAAAAAAGGCTGCTTTGAAACAGAACTGGTAGACTACAGGACACGGGTCCTCAAACAGTCTTTTGACCAGTGGTACGCTTCCCAAAGCAGATACCGGACCCCAGAGGATCGGGCAAAAGATCGGAAGTTGGAGAATGCGACCATCAGTATGCCGGAGATGGCCAGAATGCTGGGGGTCACACGGGAAAAAGTATATACCATTATATATAATGACAAGAATGCGTTTGAGTTTGTAATCGTTGCCGACCGCAAACGCATCACCAAAAAGAGCTTCCAAGCATGGCTGCATTCCAGAGAAGAAAAGAAGCTTTCGCAGCCAGTGAAACCACAGCCGACTGAAACAGTGAAAGCTGAAAGCCCTCCCAAGGAGACTCCTTCGGTAAAAGAAAAGCCTGTGGAGGTTCGTCTGGACAAGCCAAGCTATCCCGTAAAAGAAGCGGCGATTCTTTTGGAGCTGCCGCAGAAGGTGGTTTACCGCATGGTTCAATCCGGTGACCTGAAAGCGCTGACGATTAACCGGCAAATCCGAATTCGGAGAGAAGAAATTTTTCACTGGCTCTATGACCGAAAGGGCCAAAGCAAACTGAGAGGTGAAAACTGATGGCATCCATTGTTCAGAGGAAAGGCAAGTACTGTGTGGTTTACCTCTATACCAACGATGAGGGGAAACGTAAGCAGAAATGGGAGACCTACAAAACCTACGAGGAAGCAAAAAAGCGTCGGACGGAGGTCGAGTATCGAGAGCAGATCGGTAAATTGGTGATGCCCAAATGTGCGACGATGGAAGATCTGGTTCGTGAGTTCATTGCCAATTATGGCAAAAACAAATGGGCATTATCGACCTATGAGTCAAACGTAGGAATACTGGAGCACTACGTCATTCCCCAGATTGGCAAGATGAAATTGAAAGACATCACGCCGAGAATGCTGGAAAGATTTTATCAATCTCTGCTGACAACGCCAGCGGTACGCAAGTGTACGGATAAAAAGTACGCGAAGTATTCCCGAACGGTTGCTCCTGAAACCATCAAAAGAGTTCACAAGCTGCTGCACAGCTGCTTCAACCAGGCAGTCCGATGGGAGCTGGTGGACCGGAACCCTGTTACATACGCCACTCCACCTGAATCACAGCTGAAGGAACGTGAAATCTGGACGGTGGAAACGCTCGACAAAGCGTTGAGCCTATGCGAAGACCCAAGACTTAAGCTGGCAATCAATCTTGCTTTTTCGTGTTCCTTGAGGATTGGAGAGTTGCTGGGGCTGACATGGGATTGCATTGATATCAGCGAAAAGAGTATCCAGGACGGAGAGGCGCATGTACTTATTAATAAGGAACTGATTCGGGTCAGCCGCGAAGCAATGAAAGAGCTGGACGGCAAAGGCGTGATCTTTGCCTTCCCCGTTGCCGTCGAGAACGGCACCACCCAGCTGGTTCTGAAAAAGCCCAAAACCTCGAGCAGTACCCGTAAAGTGTTCCTGCCGAGGACTGTGGCAAAGATGCTGGTTCAATGGAAGATTGAACAGAATCAAACAAAGGCAGCCCTGGGTGATGAATATCACGATTATGACCTGGTGCTAGCTAGTCCTTTCGGAACTCCCCTGGAGAGAAATGTCATCGCAAGGGCGTTCCGTGAACTCATTGAGAAAAACGATCTGCCAAAGGTGGTGTTCCACAGTCTCCGGCACTCCAGCATAACTTATAAGCTGAAGTGGAATGGCGGTGACATCAAGGCAGTCCAGGGAGATTCGGGACACGCACAGGCAAAGATGGTCACAGACCAGTATTCCCACATCCTGGACGATGACCGAAGGACCAATGCACAGCTCCTTGAAGATGTCTTTTACAATCACAAAGAACCCCCTCACTCCATGAGAAGAAATGAAACCGGAGCATCCAGCACAGATGCAGAGATGATCGCAAAACTCCTGGGAGACCCACAGACAGCGCAGCTTCTCAGAGCGCTTCTGGACAAGATCAGCTGAAACCAAATAGGACTACATAGAGAAGAACATACCGTTTTCCCGAAAGTGGAAATTGACGGTATGTTCTTTTCTTATAAGGCGGAAGCTGCTCTACCGCCTACTCTACCGCCAATATTGATGAACGACTACCGCCTGCAGTGATCTCAAGAATGGGACAGACAGTTGCTTCCATCCAAAAGTTTCCAGCGGATAGCCTTGCTGCACAGGCTAAAAGAAGCGAGCGATGGAAAACCCACCTTCCACCTTTTTTGGAAAATGCTAAAATTCAGCTAAGATCAGCGATGAAAACAGCCGGATACGGATGAGCAGAGTTGTGAACTGATGTGCGTGAAAATGATTAGCTATCGTGAATTATCTAGTCATAGATGATAATAGACTTACATAGATTGGAACTGCTAAAAGTAGCTCCTAAGCGAAAGGCCGCGCGTTCGAATCGCGCTAGGGACATAGCAGAAACGCGGAAACCTTGACCGACCACGTCGTGTCAGGGTTCCCGCGCTTTTTTGTTTTCCGGGACCATGCGAGAGCCCGCGCCCGCCCGGTCACAATGCAATACAAAAAGCGCGGCTTTTCCTCAGCGGAAAAGCCGCGCCCGGGGTTTAGAGTTCGATCAGGCGAAACCGATCATGACGGCCACAATCACAAAGATGGTGGACAGCACGAAGAGCATGCCCTGCATTTTAATCTGGAACTTGGCCCACTTGCCCCATTCCAGACGGGCCACGCCCAGGACGCCCAGCAGGCAGCCGGAGGTGGGGACAATGAGGTTGGTCAGGCCGTCGCCCAGCTGGTAGGCCAGAACGGCCACCTGGCGGGTGATGCCGGCCAGGTCGGCCAGAGGCGCCATGATGGGCATGGTGAGGGCGGCCTGGCCGGAGCCGGAGACCACCACGAAGTTGAACAGGCTCTGGAACACATACATGAGCCAGGCAGCCAGCACACCGGGCACGCCGCTGAGCAGGTTGCCCAGGGTGTACAGGATGGTGTTCATGACGCTGGGGGTGGTGGGGTCGGTGCCGCCCAGCACAATCACAATGCCCTGGGCCATGCCCACCACCAGCGCTGCGCCCACCAGGTCGGCGGCGCCGCTCTGGAAGGAGGAGGCGATATCCGAGGCCCGCATGTCGTTCAGCTTGAAGATGCATCCGATGATGCCGGACACCAGGCCCATCACAAAGAACTGGGAGGCGATTTCGGGGATGTAGTAGCCTTTCACCACCACGCCCCAGACGGTCCAGACGATGGTGACCAGAATGGTCAGCAGCACCAGGCCCTGCCCCAGGGTGAAGGGGGCCGAAGCGGCGTCGCTCTGGGTCATCTGGTTGCGGTAGTAGGCGTCGCTCTCATAGGCAATGGAGGACTGGGGATTTTTCTTGATCTTGTGGGCGTATACCATGGTGAAGAGGACGCCGGCCAGGGTGAACACCACCCACATCACAATCCGGAACCCGGCGCCGGACAGCACCGGCACCCCGGCGATGCCCTGGGCAATGGCCAGGCCGAAGGGGTTCATCCAGCTGGTGGCGAAACCAATCTGGGTGGCCACATAGGTGACGCAGACGGCCACCACCGCGTCGTAGCCCATGGCGATGGTCAGGGGCACAATGACCATGGCAAAGGGGATGGCCTCTTCGCCCATGCCGAAGACCGCTCCGCCCAGAGAGAACAGGGTGAACAGCACCGGAATCAGGACGATTTCCCGGCCTTTGGTTTTGCGGATCATGGCGTGGATGCCGGCATCCACCGCGCCGGTCCGCATGACAATGCCGAAGGCGCCGCCGATGACCAGGATAAAGGCCACAATGCCCACGGCGCTGCCGGTCTTGTCGCCGGAGGTCAGGCCCTCAAACACATAGTTGAGCATGCCCTGGCCGCCGAAATCCTCGGTGCCGAACAGGGCCACGCCGTTGCGCACCCGGTTGCCGGCCTCGTCCAGCTGGTAGGCGAAGCTGTCCGCCGCAATGACGGTGCGGGTCTTTTCGGTGTCCCCCACCATGTAGCTGACCTCCTGCGTCTGGAAGCTGCCCACCGGGATCAGGTAGGTCAGCACGGCGCAGAGCACCACCACCGCAAAGATGATCACATAGGTATGCGGCATCTGGATGGCTTTTTTCTTTTGATTTTCCAAAAAACATTCACTCCCTGAATGAAAATTCAGCGCCGCATGCCCTGTTTTTTTCGGTACACCGCGACACACACTTCCCTATAGTAACGTAAAATGCAAAAAAATGCAATGTGAAATCGGAAAATAATTGAAAATGCGGCCCGAGCCCGCTATAATGGCTCTGTATGTGCCGTATAAAACAAGTTTTTGCCACAGGAGTCACAGTATGATGATGCGTAAATACCAGGACGAAATCGTCGCCGCCGTCAGCCGGCTGGTGGAGATTCCGTCGGTCTTTTCCGAGAGCAGCGAATATCCCTTCGGCCCCGCCGTGGATCACTGTCTGGACGCGGCCTTGTCCATGATGGCGGAGCTGGGGTTCCGCACCTTCAAGGCCCCCGACGGGATGTATGGCTACGCCGAAATCGGGGAAGGGGAACTCTTTGGGGTGCTGTGCCACCTGGATGTGGTGCAGGCCCGGCAGGAGGACGGCTGGGATCACGACCCCTTCTGTCCTGTGGTCCAGGGGGACTGGCTGTGCGGCCGGGGCACCCAGGACGACAAGGGGCCCAGCGTGGCCGCCGTCTATGCCCTGAAATCCCTGCTGGATGAGGGCCGCACCCTGAACAAGCGGGTGCGGTTCATCTTCGGCATCGACGAGGAAACCATGTGGGATTCCATCCACGCCTACTGCGACCGGGAGGAAAAGCCGGTCAGCGGCTTTGTGCCTGACTCCACCTTCCCCCTGACCTACGCGGAAAAGGGCCTGCTGCAGCTGCAGCTGAAGTCGGATGCGCCGTTCGCCCTGCCCTGCCAGGGCGGCGACAGCATGAACGCCGTCTCCTCCCACGCCGAGTGCCCCCGGAATGCCGCTGTGGAACAGGCGCTCGGGGACCTGGGCCTTCCGTTCCACTGCACCGAAACCCAGGTTTCGGCCGAGGGCATCACCGCCCACGCCAAAAACCCCTGGAAAGGGGTCAGCGCCAACCTGAATTTGCTGCGGGCCCTCCGCAGGGCCGGCTTCACCCATGACGCCGTCGCCTTTGCCTGCGATGTGCTGGATGGAAAGTTCCGGTTTGAGGGCTTCACCGATGGGGATTTGTCCGACTTCTCCGGGCCGGTCACCGTCAATCTGGGCAAGTTTGCGCTGAATGAAAAGGGCGCGGTCCTGTCCCTGGACCTGCGGCTGCCGGTAACCCGGGAGAAAGAGGAAATCCTGGCGATTGTCCGGGAAAAGGCCGCATCCTATCACCTGACGGTGGAGGAATTTGACTGGCTGCGCCCCATTCATGTCCCCCTGGACAGCCCGCTGGTGTCCAAATTGCTCCAGGCTTACCGGGAAGTCACCGGGGACGCCGAGACCGAGCCCTATATCTCGGCCGGAGCCACCTTCGCCCGGGCCTTTGACAACTGCGTGGCCTTCGGCGCCAATATGCCCCACAGCCCCACCACCGAGCACCAGCCCAACGAGCGGATGTCCATCGAAAAGCTGCTGGAGGCAGCCGAAGTGTACCGCCGCGCCTTCTCCTCTCTGGTGCTGGAGGGCTGACCGGCTCGGAATCACCGCAAAAAGAAACCGACACGCCCGGTTGGAGGGCCTGCTCTGCGGAGCAGACCGCCTGACCGATGCGGCCGGGCTGATTTGACAGAGGAGGCAAAACCGCAATGAAAATCTTGCTTGCATCGGATTCATTCAAAGGGTCCCTGACCTCACAGCGCATTGTCCAGCTGCTGGAGAAGGCGGTGGGACAGGTGTTTCCCCAGGCGGTCACCGAGGGGATGCTGGTGGCCGACGGCGGAGAGGGGACCATGGAGGCCATGGTGGCCGAGCTGCAGGGAAGCGTCCGGACGGTGGAAGTCCGGGGCCCCATGGGCGCGCCGGTGCAGGCATCCTATGGCCGGCTGCCCGGCGGTCGGGCCATCATCGAGATGGCCCAGGCCTCGGGCCTGCCTCTGGTGCCCACGGAACAGCGCAACCCCATGCGGGCCACCAGCTATGGCACCGGCCAGCTGATCCGGGACGCCCTGGAACGGGGCATCCGGGACATCACCATTGCGGTGGGGGGCAGCGCCACCAACGATGGCGGCATGGGGGCCCTGGCGGCTCTGGGTGTGCGGTTTCTGGACGAACAGGGGGAGCCGCTGGAAGGCTGCGGGGCCGACCTGGCCCGGGTGCAGACCATTGACCTGAGCGGCCTGCATCCCGCCGCCGCCCAGACCGCCTTTACGGTGATGTGCGATGTGACCAATCCGCTGCTGGGCCCCAGCGGCGCCAGCCATACCTTTGGCCCTCAGAAGGGGGCCGACCCCGCCATGATGGAACAGCTGGAACGGGGAATGAGCCGCTACGCCGCCCTGGCAGAACAGGTGACCGGCGTCAGCGCCGCCTTTCAGCCCGGCGCCGGCGCCGCCGGCGGGCTGGGCTTTGCCCTGATGGCCTTTTTGGGCGCCCAGCGCAGGC
Organism: Faecalibacterium sp. An192; assembly: GCF_002160175.1. Classification (NCBI taxonomy): domain Bacteria; kingdom Bacillati; phylum Bacillota; class Clostridia; order Eubacteriales; family Oscillospiraceae; genus Faecalibacterium; species Faecalibacterium sp. An192. Next base: position 77,355 of record NZ_NFKB01000007.1, on the reverse strand, counting down.
CGGGCATTGAGACGGTGCTGGACCTGATCCACTTCGACCAAAAGCTGGAAGGCGCAGACCTGGTCATCACCGGCGAGGGCCGGATGGACTGGCAGTCCTCTTTTGGCAAGGTGCCCGCCGGCGTGGGCGAGCGCTGCAAGCGCGCCGGGGTTCCGGCGGTGGCGATTGTGGGCGGCCTGCTGGCCGGCTATGAGGAGATCTACCGCCATGGCATCTGCAGCGTGGAAACCACCGTCAGCGGCGTCATGAGCCTGGAGGACGCCATGGCTCACAGCGAGGACCTCTACCTGGACGCCGCCTGCCGGCTGCTTCGTTCCGTCCGCTGCGGCATGGAACTGCGGGGACGGTAAAAAGATTCAGACCATGAAAAAAGACCTCCTGCGGCAGAATGAAACCTGCTGCGGGAGGTCTTGCTGTATTCAGAAGGGCAGGGGGATGCCGCCCGGGCCTTTGGAACGCTATGGAATATCCTGCTTACTCCGCCCCGGCGGCCCTCTGGCCCGATGACCGCCGGAATCGGGACGGCGTCTATAGCGGTTCGGCCCTGTGCGCCGGGATCCGCCGTTGGCCGCCGGTTTCCTGCCTTTCGCGGCAAAAAGGTTGCAAGGGTACTGCCGGGGTGCTTAAATAATAACAAAGGCCCCCGGGGAGGCGTGGCCGGAAAAGGTTTCAAAATCAGAAAGGAAGTATCATGTCTATGAAAACAAAATGGGTATCCAGAGTTCTTTGCGGCCTGCTTTGCGCCGGCCTGCTGTGCGGTTTTGCTGCGCCCCCGACAGAAGAAAACGCCGACCTTGTGGCCCGTCAGTTCCAGACGGCCCAGCAGATCGACCGGATCAGCGTGGAGGATGCGATCTCCAATGTCACCATCCGCACCGCCGACACCGACCACATCACGGTGGACTACGCCGACACCACCGAAAAGCCCCTCTACACCATTTCGGTGGAGGATGGCCTGCTGAGCATCCATACAACGACGGAGGAATTTGAGGGGAAAAACATATCCCTGTTTAAGATTAGGATGGACGGCAAAACCGTTTCCGGACGGCCCGACCATGATCTGGTCATCACCCTGCCCCAAAAGCAGTACCAGGAACTCTCGGTGGCGTTGGCGGTGGGGACCCTTTCGGTGGAGGGGGTGAAGGCTTCCCAGCTGACGGCGGAAGCCGCTGTCAACACGGTGGAGCTCAGCGGCATCCAGGCGGATCAGCTGAACACCGCCAGCGCTGTCGGTCAGGTCACTGTGCGCGACTCCCAGATTGGGAACGCTGAGATCGACGGCGCCGTCGGCGGCGTGGTGGTCAAGAACGTCACCGCCTCCGGACAGCTGACGGTGAGCAACGTTGTGGGCAGCGTTTCCCTGGAAGATGTGACGGCCCATGAACTCATCGTCCAGTCTGCCCTGGGTTCTACTTCTTACAAGAATGTGAAGGCCTCCTATTCCAGTGAGGCGGGCATCTTCAACTGGAGCAGCGGAACCGTTTCCCGGCCGTAACCCGGGTTCGGTTTGACAAAAACAAAAGCGCTGGTTTTTGAAGCCGGCGCTTTTCTTTTAAGGTAAGAAAAGCCCCGCCCGCCGCGGCGTTTTGCGCCCGGAAAACCGCCCCGAAGGCCGGTTCCCGCCCGCTGTCCGGGCCCTCCCGGACCGGCCGAGGCAGGGGAATTCAAAAAAATTGTCAAAAATTTATCGTGTGAAACCCCTGTGAATCCGCGAACGCTCGATGAAAGATGACGGCCCGGGGCCGGATCCAAAAAGAAATCGAAAAAAGGAGGGTTGCATCACCCGGGAACATGTGCTATAATCAGGTCGGGAATGAAGTTCTCACGTGGCGAATGCCTAAAGTGCTTTGCTTATTGTAAGCTGACGACTTCTGCAAGCTTAGGATGCCTGCGGAACCGTCAGCTTTTTTGCTCTGAGCCAAGGCGTTTTGCCGTCGGGAGGGCATCATTGAAAAAAGGAGGTAATATTATGATCTATTCCACCGAAGTAGAGCATATGTGCCCGGTTACGAAGGGTGCATATCACGGCCCCGCTCCCATCCCCGAAGAGGGTAAATGGGTGCAGGCCAAGGAAATCAAGGACATTTCCGGTCTGACTCATGGTGTGGGCTGGTGTGCCCCCCAGCAGGGCGCCTGCAAGCTGACCCTGAACGTCAAGGACGGCGTCATCGAGGAGGCTCTGGTGGAGACCCTGGGCTGCTCCGGCATGACCCACTCTGCAGCAATGGCTTCCGAGATTCTGCCCGGCAAGACCATTCTGGAGGCCCTGAACACCGACCTGGTCTGCGACGCCATCAACGTGGCTATGCGTGAGCTGTTCCTGCAGATCGTCTACGGCCGCACCCAGACCGCTTTCTCTGAGGGCGGCCTGCCCGTCGGCGCCAGCCTGGAGGACCTGGGCAAGGGCCTGCGCAGCCAGGTGGGCACCATGTTCGGCACCAAGCTGAAGGGTTCCCGTTACCTGGAGATGGCCGAGGGCTATGTGACCCGGCTGGCCCTGAACGAGAACAATGAGATCATCGGATACGAGTTCTTGAACCTGGGCAAGCTGACCGACGCACTGAAGAAGGGCGTGGACGCTGCTGAGGCAGTTGAGAAGGCCAAGGGCGTGTATGGACAGTTTGCAGACGCAGTCAAGTACATTGATCCCAGAGTGGAATAAAGGGGCGGATGAAAATGGCACTGTTTGAAAGTTATGAACGCCGCATCGACCACATCAACGCCGTTCTGCACGAGTACGGCATTGAGTCGGTGGAGCAGGCGAAGGAAATTTGCACCTCCAAGGGCTTCGATCCCTACAAGATCGTGAAGGAGATCCAGCCCATCGCATTCGAGAACGCCGGCTGGGCTTACACCGTCGGCGCCGCTATCGCCATCAAGAAGGGCTGCAAGACTGCTCCCGAGGCTGCCGAGGCCATCGGCATCGGCCTGCAGGCTTTCTGCATCCCCGGCTCTGTGGCCGATGACCGCAAGGTCGGCCTGGGCCACGGCAACCTGGCAGCCATGCTGCTGCGCGACGAGACCGAGTGCTTCGCCTTCCTGGCCGGCCACGAGTCTTTCGCTGCTGCTGAGGGCGCCATCGGCATCGTGAAGAATGCCAACAAGTCCCGTACCAAGCCCCTGCGGGTTATCCTGAACGGTCTGGGCAAGGATGCTGCACAGATCATCTCCCGCATCAACGGCTTCACCTACGTGCAGACCCAGTTTGACTACGCCACCGGCAAGGTCAACATCGTCCGCGAGATTCCCTACTCCAAGGGCGAGCGCGCAGCTGTGCGCTGCTACGGCGCCGACGATGTCCGTGAGGGCGTCGCCATCATGCACCTGGAGAAGGTGGACGTGTCCATCACCGGCAACTCCACCAACCCCACCCGCTTCCAGCATCCTGTCGCCGGCACTTACAAGAAGGAGTGCATCGAGCAGGGCAAGAAGTACTTCTCGGTGGCTTCGGGCGGCGGCACGGGCCGTACCCTGCACCCCGACAACATGGCAGCTGGCCCCGCTTCCTACGGCATGACCGATACCATGGGCCGTATGCACTCGGACGCTCAGTTCGCCGGCTCCAGCTCGGTTCCCGCTCACGTCGAGATGATGGGCTTCCTGGGCATGGGCAACAACCCGATGGTTGGCGCTACCGTCGCTGTGGCTGTCGCTGTTTCTGAGGCAACCAAGAACGACTGATCCCAGGCCTGAACCCTGCGGGGGACAAGTCCCCCCGGGCAAAGCTTAAAATAGAACGTGCCGATGATTTCCCTTTGGAGGTCATCGGCACGTTTTTTGTTTGCGGGGCCAGCCCCATCCGGGAACAGATGTTGAAAATATGCCAAAACAAATAGTTGTTCTCAATATAACATTGACAACCAATCATAGACGTGATACCATAGAGACAGAATCCATTTTGTGGGCGGATACAGAGTTTGGGAAGGTGATCTTGATGGAAACCAGGCGCCCTTACACCGCAGAAGCTTCGGGCCGGCCCCGCACCCGGCGGGTCTATGTGAAGGTGACTTCGGAGTTCGACTCCACCGGCTATATGCAGCCGGTTTCCATCACCTGGGCGGACGGCCGCACCTTTCCCATTGAACAGGTGCGGGATTTCCGCCCGGCGGGAATGGCGGGCAGCAGCCTGCCGGGGGATTGCTTCACCGTCCTGATCCAGGGCAAAGAGAAACTGCTGTTTTTCGAGCACATTGACCCGCGGTTCACCGGTCGGCTGGGCCGGTGGTTTGTGGAGAAAACGGTCTAATCAAAGAGGGGAGTTTGGATGCCGAAACAGCGCACATACCTTGCCATCGACCTGAAAAGCTATTATGCCTCGGCGGAGTGCGCCGCCCGGGGGTTGGACCCTCTCACCACCAACCTGGTGGTGGCGGACGCCAGCCGCACCGAAAAGACCATCTGCCTGGCGGTGTCGCCCTCCCTGAAAGCCCTGGGCATCCCTGGCCGGGCGCGGCTGTTCGAGGTGGTGCAGAAGGTCCGGGAGGCCAATGCCGCCCGGCTGCGGGCCGCCATCCGCAGCGGCGCCGCCCCGCGGAAAGAGGGGAGATACTGCCTGTCCGAGCCCTCTTACGACGCCGGCGCCCTGGCCAAAGACCCGGCCCTGGAAATTTCCTATCTGGTGGCCCCGCCCCGGATGGCCTATTATGAGAAGGTGTCCCGGCAGGTCTATGGCATCTACCTGAAATATGTGGCCCCCGAGGACATGGTGGTCTACTCCATTGATGAGGTGTTCATCGACGCCACCCCCTATCTGGACCACTACAAGATGACCGCCCACGAGCTGGCCAAAACCATGATCCGGGAGGTGCTGTACACCACCGGCATCACCGCCACGGCGGGAATCGGAACCAACCTCTATCTGGCCAAGCTGGCCATGGACATCACCGCCAAACACGCCGCCCCCGACAAGGACGGGGTGCGGATTGCCCGGCTGGATGAGGAGTCCTTCCGGTATCTGCTGTGGGACCATAAGCCTTTGACCGATTTCTGGCAGGTGGGCCCCGGCACGGTGCGCCGCCTGGAAAAACACGGCATCCACACCATGGGAGAGCTGGCCCGGGCCAGCATCCAGTGCGAGGAGGTGCTGTTTCAGGAGTTCGGGATCAATGCGGAAATCCTCATCGACCACGCCTGGGGCCTGGAACCCTGCGGCATGAAGGAGATCAACGCCTACCGCCCTGAGTCCAACAGCCTGTGCGAAGGGCAGGTGCTGTCCTGCCCGTACCCCTGCGAAAAGGCCCGCATCGTGGTGCAGGAGATGGTGGACAGCATGGTCTACCAGCTGACCGACAAGGGCCTGGTCACCGACGGGCTCACGCTGGATATCGGCTACGACCGGGAAAACTGCGATACCGGCCGCTATCGGGGGCCGGTGCAGGTGGACCGGTATGGACGCAGCCTGCCCAAGCCCGCCCACGGCAGCACCCGGCTGGACGCCCCCAGCAACCTGGGCAGCCAGCTCAGCGAGGCGGTCCTGAACCTGTTTGACCAGATCGTCAACCCTCATTTGACGGTCCGGCGGCTGACCCTGACGGCCAACCGGGTGGTGAAGGATCAGGGGATTTTCCAGACCGACTTTTTCACCGATACCTCCAAGCTGGAAAAGGAAAAGAGCCTCCAGGAGACCATGCTGGGCCTGAAAAAGAAGTTCGGCAAGAACGCCATTTTGAAGGGCACCAACTACCTGGAAGGGGCCACCATGCGGGACCGGAACGGCCGGATTGGGGGCCACAAGGCAGAATGAGAGGGGAAGAAGATGACCGACTGGAAGGACACCCCGGAGGGCCGGGCCGCGGCGCAGAAGTATGGGGATATTCTGCCCCTGTCCCGCCCCGAACCCTCCCGCAAACATCCCCGGATGCCGCTGGGCAGCCGGGCCAAGATCTTCAGCCCCTTTGCCGCCCTGCGGGGCTTTGATGAGGAGCTGTCGGAGGAGAGCGCCCGGACCCGCCGCGTGCCCAGGGCGGGCTTGTCGGAAGAGGAACAGGCCGCCCTGTCCGAAAAGCTGGCCCGGCTGACCCGGGGCGATGGGGTGACGGTGCGGTATTTCTGCCCCGACCGCCTCCGCCCGGAAAACCCGCCGGTGGGCAGCTATGAGACGGTCACCGGGTACGTCCAGGAGGTGGACCCGGCGGCGCAGCTGCTGCGCCTGGAACGGGACGCGCCCCATCAGGGGCCGGGCATCGGGAAAGGGCAGCGGCTGGACATTCCCCTGGAAGATGTGGAAGCAATCTGGTAAACGGAAAGGATGGGGGACTGGATGTATCGATACAATTTGTCCGATGGCCTGGCGCCCGCAGAGGAGCCGGCGGAAGGAACCGGCGGCACGGTGCTGCTTCTCACCTCGGAGGAGCTGTCCCGCAGGATGGACCAGGAGGACCGGGATCACCTGGTCTGCCATACGCCCCTGGCCCGGGATGCCCGCATCTGCAAGGCAGAGGTGCGGCGGGGGTACCGGAACGGCACCATTGTGACGCCCCGCCAGGCCAAAAACGGGGACCCCATTGCCTTTGGATATCTGCTGTCCCGGGACCTGGTGGTGCTGTGCGACGACAGCGGCACGGCCCATTCCATGGTGCAGCGCCTGCGGAAAGAGAACCCCCAGAAGGAAACCAGCGCCAACGGCTTTTTCTGCGGCTTTCTGGCCCTGCTGGTGGAGAAGGACCTGCGCCACCTGCAATCTTTGGAGGACCGCCTCTCCCAGATGGAGGACGAAGTCTCGGCGGGCCGGCTGGAAAACTTCAACGCCGGCATGATGGTCCTGCGGAAGGAAATTTCCCGCTGGATCAAGTATTATACCCAGATGGACGAGCTGGTCTGTGAATTGCAGGAAAACGGCGACTTGTCCGACGCCGAGGCGCAGATGTTCCACCGGGTGGAAAAGCGTCTGGGCCGCCTGCTGGAGGAGGCCAAGGCCCTGCGGGAATATGGCCTGCAGCTGCGGGAGATGTTCCAGGCGGAGATGGACCTGCAGCAGAACCGGATTATGAAGATTCTCACCATCGTCACCACCATCTTCCTGCCCCTGTCCCTGGTGGCCGGGTGGTACGGCATGAACTTTACCGGCATGGTGGAGCTGACCTGGAAGTATGGCTATCCCGCCGTCATCGTGGCCAGCGCCCTGATTGTCCTGCTGTGCCTCTATCTCATGAAAAAGAAAAAGTTCTGGTGAGGGCATCCCCTCCCACTGCATAAAAAATCCGTACCCCGGCGCCTTCTGCCATGGGTACGGATTTTTGCATTATGAGGGCGGTTTTAGCCCGGTTCCCGGATGAGCTCCCAGGCCGTGGCCGCGTCGTCCTGCTTGATCAGAGGGGCCGTCAGGCCCAGGGTGGCCAGCTCGTCCCCGCCGTACAGCTGGCCCGAGGCGGCGTCCCGGTAGAGGCCGTCTCTGTCCAGGAAGGACAGCCGCACCGGCGTGTGGGCAAAGAGGGGGTCGTACCGGGTCTGGAACACCTGCACCAGACACCGGCTGCCGTCCTGAGCCACAGCGGCCCAGCCGGTGTAGGGCCCCGGCAGGTCCAGGGTGAAAAACCGGCTGGACTGGACCCAGCGGCGCTCGGCTTTCCGCTGGGCGATCTGCCCCGCCAGATCTGCAAACTCCTCCGGGGTGAGGAGGGTCAGGTCCAGCTCATAGCCCAGATTGAACAGCCGGGCCGCCTGCCACCGGGTGTCCAGCGGAGTGACACGGCCGGTCTGGTGGTTGGGGGTGATGCTGACATGGGCCCCCATGGCCACCGGCGGATACAGCAGGCTGTACCCCGCCTGAATGGCCAGACGGTCGTGGCCGTCGGTGTTGTCGCTGGTCCAGTTCTGGGCCACATAATAGAGCATCCCCGGGTCAAAGCGCGCGCCGCCGCTGGAACATCCCTCGATCAGCAGCCGGGGATAGGCGGTGGTGATCCGCTCCAGAAGCCGGTACAGCCCCATCACATAGCGGTGGGCGGTTTCCCCCTGGCGGGCGCCGGGGGCCAGGGAACAAAAGTCGGTGAGGGGGCGGTTCATGTCCCACTTGATGTAGTCGATGCCGCTCTTTTGCAGATAGCCGTCCAGCACGTCAAAGAGATAGTCCACCACCTCGGGCCGGGACAGGTCCAGCAGGTATTCGTGGCGGCCCTGGGTCATGGAATAGCCGGGGGTCTGCAAAACCCAGTCGGGATGCTGGCGGAACAGATCGCTGTCGGCGGTGACCGCCTCCGGCTCAAACCACAGGCCGAACTTCATCCCTTTGCCGTGGACGATCCGGGCCGCCGCCGGAATGCCGCCGGGCAGCTTGCGCAGGTTGCACCGCCAGTCCCCCATGGAGTCCCGGCTGGAATTGCCCTTCCGGAACCACCCGTCGTCCAGCACAAACAGTTCTACCCCCAGCTGCCGGGCCAGCTCGGCCTGACGCTCGATTTTGGACAGGGTCACGTCGTAATACATGGACTCCCAGGAATTGAGAAGGATGGGCCGCTCCGCCTCTGCGAACCGGGGCGGCATCAGGTGATGGAGGTACAGCTGGTGGAAGTTCTGCCGCAGGCCGTTGAGGCCGCCGGTGGTGCAGTTGAGGATGGCCTCGGGAGAGGTGAACCGCTCCCCGGGCATCAGCTGCCATGCGAACCCGTCGGGGTGCAGGCCGATCTGGGCCCGCACCATCCCGAACTGGTCCAGCTCTGCCTGGGCCAGAAAGTTCCCGCTGTACACCAGATGAAACCCCACCGCCAGCCCCCGGTCGGAGGTGACGTCGGGGGAGAGCAGGGCGAAAAAGGGCTGGTGCTGGGGGCTGCTGGACCCCCGGACGCTCTCGATGCGCTGGACCCCGTGGTGCAGCGGGAACCGCTGCCCGTTGGCCTCTTTGGCGTGGGTGCCGTAGAGGGTCAGCATCTCCCAGGGCAGGGCCGGCAGTTCCAGCGACGCGCTCTGCAGATTGTGCAGGGTCAGGGGCTGGGTGCCGGTGTTTTCCGCCACCTGATGGCGGGCCACAATCCCCAGCCCGGCGAACAGGGTGTAATACAGCCGCACCGTCAGCCCGGCGGCGGGGTCGGAGAGGGTGATTTCCAGGGTGGCGCTTTCGCCGGGGGCCGCAAAGGCGGCGGGCAGCCCTTCCAGGGCCGGCTTTTCTTCCAGGGCCCGCCAGGATACAAAGTCCAGCCGGGTGTGACGGACCCCGTCCGCCTCGGCCTCCACGGCGGGAATCCGGAAGTCTCCCCGGCTGCGGGCGGGGTATTCAAAGGGAAAATCGTCAAAGGAGACGTTGGGCACCGAACACTCCTCGTGGCAGGTGTTGTACCCTCGCTTGAAGTAGACCGGCTGGCCCCCGCCGTGCCAGCGGCGGAGGGCGGGGCCGAAGTACCGGTGGACCAGCAGACCAGCGCCGGCAGGAAGGAGAAGGCGGTGTCGGTGAGAATCTGGGTGAAGGTGAGCAGCTGGGCGGGGACGTCGGCGGCGGTCAGGCCAAAGACGTTCAGGACCGCCTCCTGGGTCAGCAGGCCCCGCAGGCCCATGAACAGACCGGTGGCCACCAGCACCGGGATGATGGGGACGAACACGTCCGAGAACATCCGCACCGCCCGCTGGAAGGCGTTGCCGTAGACCGGTTTCTGCTGGGGCTGGTCGGAGCCGGAGGCCACCGCGTCGGCGTGGCCCACCAGCTTGACCACTTCGTCGTAGATGCGGTTCACCAGGCCGGTGCCCAGGATGATCTGGTACTGGCCGGCCATACCTTTTACCTGGGGCCGGGGGATGCCTTTTTGATTCCGGCCGAGACGGTGGCCTATTATGAGGCCGACAAAGAGGACCCCTGGCATTATACCTGGATCAACTTTCTGGGCATCACCTCCCGGCAGTACCTGCTGGAGCTGATGGAACACGCCGAGGAGACCTATGTCCTGCGGGGGCTGCCGGTGGAGAAATATTACGCCACCATCCAGGAGGTGCTGCCCCTGAACGCCGCCTCGGTCAGCGACTACCTGCTGGCCAACAGCATGACCCTGTACATCCTCTCCCAGCTGTTCTACGACACCGGCCTGGACCAGGACGCCGCCCGGCGGGGTTTCATCGCCGAGGAGGTCAAGCTGTATCTGGACGTCAATTACTATGAGCCCATCCAGATCCGCCAGGTGGCCCGGCAGTTCGGGGTCCACCCCAACTACCTGACCCGGGTGTTCCGGGAGGCCTACGGCGTGGGGCCCAAGGAATATTTGACCGAGCGGAAACTGAAAAAGGCCGAGGCCATGCTGGCCTCGACCGATTACGCGGTGGCAGTGGTGGCAAGCTCTCTGGGGTTTGAGGATGCCTTTGCCTTTTCGCGGCTGTTCAAAAAGCGGGTGGGCTGCTCTCCCAGCGAGTTCCGCAGCCAGAAAAGCCCGCCCCGCCCGATCCCATAAAAACAACCATGCGCCAAAGACCCAACGGAAACGGTCTCTGGCGCATGGTTTTGTTGTATAGGAGAAATCATCCCGGGCGGCGTATGGGCTCCGCCGCCGGAAGGGATCAGCGGTTAAAAGAGATAGTTGGTGACGATGGGCTCCCGCTTTTGGGTCACATCGTTGAAGTACTCATAGGCACAGATGCCCAAAAAGCCGCCCGACACGTTGTACACGTTGGTGAAGCCGTGGCCCTGCAGGGCCAGGACGGCGTTGTAGCTGCTCTGGCCAATCTGGCAGTGGACGTAGACCGGCCGGTCGGTGGGGATTTCGTCCAGACGGCTGCGCAGCTGGGCCAGAGGGATGTTGACCGAGGTCTTCAGATGGCCCTGATGGTACACCGCCGCGGGGCGGACGTCCAGAATATAGGCGCCCGACTCCACCAGATCCCGCACCTGGTCCACATGGACCTGACGGAACCGGTGGGCCAGCAGGTTGCCGGCCACCAGGCCGGCATAGTTGGCGGCGTCCTTGGGGGCGGAGAAGGGAGGCGCATAGCACAGTTCCAGATCCCGCAGGTCGTCCACCGTGCCGCCCAACTTGATGAGGGTGGCAGCCACGTCAATCCGCTTGACGGCGTCGCCCTTGGAGATGGCCTGGGCGCCCAGCACCCGGCCGGTGGGCACCTCAAAGATCAGCTTGTAGTGGAGCTGGGTGCTGCCCGGCATGATGCCCACCCGGTCCTTGGGCAGGACGTAGGCCACCTCATAGGGGATGCCCTCCTGCTCACACTGGGCGGCGGTGAGGCCGGTGCTGGCGGCGTTCCACTCAAAGACCTGGATGCAGCTGGACCCGATGAAACCGGTGTTCCGCACCGGCAAGCCGTAGATGTGGTCGGCGGCCTGGCGGGCCTGCTTCTGGGCGGGGCCGGCCAGCTGGACCATGGCGGGCTTGCGGGTCAGGGGATTGAATACCTCCACCGCGTCGCCCACGGCGTAGATGCTGGGGTCGCTGGTGCGGTAGTTGGGGTCCACCTTGATGGCGCCCCGGGGGTTCATTTCCAGGCCGGCGTCGGCGGCCAGCGCGGTGTCGGGACGGACGCCCACCGCCATCACCACCGCGTCGCTCTCAATGACGCGGCCCGAGTTCAGCTGGACGTTGGACTGCTGGAAGGCCACCACCGAATCCCCCACCACCAGATCCACGCCGTGGTCGATCATGGCTTTCTGGAGAATCTGGACCATGTCGTAGTCGTAGGGCTTCAAAATCTGGGGCATGGCCTCCACCAGGGCCACCTGGTAGCCGGCCTCCCGCAGGTTGACCGCCACCTCCACCCCGATGAAGCCGCCGCCGATCACCGACACCTTCCGGACGCCTTTGTCCTTCAGGAAGCCGTAGAACCGGCTCACATCCTCCACCGTCTTGACGGTGAAAAGGTTGGCGTTTTCGATGCCCTGAATCCGGGGCACCACCGCGTTGGCGCCGGGGGAGAGGATGAGGGTGTCATAGGCCTCGTCGTACTCCCGGCCGCTGACCAGGTCTTTCACCCGGACCTTCTTTCCGGCGCGGTCGATGGACAGGACCTGGCTGTTGGCCCGGGTCTCGATGTTGTAGGCCCCGTGGAGTGATTCGGGAGTGTTGAGGACCAGTTTTTCGGTCTGGTCCACCGTCTCGCTCAGCCGGTAGGGGAGACTGCAGTTGGAATAGGAGACGTGGGCGCCTTTTTCCAGCAGGAGGATTTCGGCCTGCTCATCCAGCCGCCGCAGCCGGGCTGCTGCGCCGGCGCCGCCTGTGTTGCCGCCAACAAGAACATACTTCATGGTTTTGCACTCCTTTTTGTCACATCTGAGAAAGGGCAAAGGCTCTTTTTGAAACCAGTATAGAGCAAACCGCGGCAAAAATCTGTGTTTGTGTCACATTGCCCGCCCCAAACCACAAAAGGACGCCCCCGGGCGCAGCGAAAGGCTGTACCCGGGGGCGTTTTGTGCCTCCGGCGGGAAGCACCGCCCCGGCTGGGGCAGTGGGGGATTACGCGGGCCGGCAGGGCTCAGATGGGAGGCTTAGTGCTCGGCATCCTCTTTGGTGGGCTGAACGGTGCCCCAGGGATGCTGCGGGGGTGCGTAGATGGACGACAGCTTCAGGGGGCCGCAGCCGGCGTTCAGGATGTTGTGCCAGGTGCCGCAGGGGACAAAGACGGCGTCGCCGGCGTTCAGGGTGCAGGTGACGGTCAGTTTGCACTGGCAGCTCCCCATCTGAACGGTGGCCTTGCCGCACTCCACCCGGATGCACTGGTCCACGTCGGGATGCATCTCGAGGCCGATGTCATCACCCTCCGGAATGCTCATCAGGGTCATCTGGAGATGGTGGCCTGTCCAGAACGCGGTCCGGTAGTCCTCATTGGCCCGTGCAGCGCAGACGATGTTGGCGGCATAGGGATTGGGGCCGTGGTCGGTCTGGTTGCAGGTGCAGTCGCAGGAATGGTTGTTCATGGGATGTTTCTCCTTTCGTTGTGAGTTGTCCCATGGTATGCAGCCCGCGACGGCGGTGTGCGGCCGGGCCGGGGAACCCCGGCCCCGGGTCCCGGACCCAAAAAGGCGCGCGGCCCGCCCCAAAAGGAGCAAAACCGCGCGCCCAGGCCGCAAAGCAATGAAGTTTGGAGGAAAATCAGTCCAGGAACTTTTCGTTCAGGGTGACGCCGAAGTCCCGGGCGATGGCCCGCAGGTTGTCATCGGTGATGGTCTGACGGATCAGGCCGCCGCCCATGGACAGGACCTTGACGTAGATTTCGGCGCTCTTTTCGATGGTGTGGGCCAGGCCGAAGGTGATGTCAAAGTCGGGGCCCGAGGTGAACAGGCCGTGCTGGGCCCAGATGGCTGCCTGATAGCTCTTCATCAGCTCGGAGGTGGCCATGGCGATGTCGGCCCCGCCGGGGACCATCCAGGGGCAGACGCCCACGCCCTCGGGGAAGACCACCGGGCACTCGGTGGCGCTCTGCCACAGAGCGCGGGAGAAATCCCGGTCGGTCAGGGGCAGGATGTAGGTCAGGGCGATGACGTTGGTGGCGTGGCAGTGGTAGATGACCCGGTTGGTGCCGCCGGTCACCGCCTTGCGGACGCTGTGGTTCATGAAGTGGCTGGGGAACTCAGAGGTGGGGCGGGCGCCGCCCTCCAGGCCCCAGACGATCCGCCAGCTGTCGCCCTTGTCGTTGATCTCCACGATGCCGATGCTGTGGACGGGGTCCAGCTCCACATTGCGGAAGAACTTGCCCGAGCCGGTGGTAATGAAGTACTCGCCGGCCAGGTTGTCGGCCTGAACGCCCATGTTGACCCATTCGCCGGGCTGTGCGTTGAAGAAGGGACGGCACTGGGCCACTTCCTCCTCCTTCATGCGGTAGGTCAGGTTGCCGCCGTTGCGCTCGTGCCAGCCCTGAAGCCAGCCGTCGTTGCACATGCGGATATAGCCTTTTACGATCTCAACATCCAGAATACCCATGGTCAGATAACCTCTCTTTTTCTTCTTGGTTTGTGTGTCAGCGGGTGATGATGTCCACCGGGACGTCAAAAATCTTGGCGACCTTCAGAATGGTGTCGATGTGGCGGCCCGAGGCGGCGGCCATGTGATGGGTGGGGCCGGCCTCGCTCCAGCGGTTGCAGAACTCCCGTGCGCCGCAGGTGAAACGGGTGCGCATGTTGGTGTCGCCGAAGGTGAAGATGGGGCCCTCCTCGTTGACGCCCTCGGCCACCACGAACTTGAAATGGCCGTCCTTGTCCTGGGTGATGCCCAGATAGGTCACGGGGCCCAGATGGGGATAGAACTGGGTCAGATAGCCGCCGCCGGTCTTGCCGTGGAAGACGGGGACGATCTTCATGGTGGGCTTTTTGGCCGAGATGTCGGCGTCGCCCGAGCCGGAGTGGCCGATGATGCAGATATCCTCATCAAAGTCGATGGAGTACATCTCGGACAGCTGGCCGCAGCCGGCGATGGTCTTGAGGATGGACATGGCCATGGAGACCTTGATGTCGCCCTCCACGGCGCAGGCCACGCCCTGCTTAATCAGCATCGAGAAAGCCGGGATCAGCATGCTGTCCAGCACCCCCGCCTTGCCCTGGGCGAAACCGTCGTAGTGGGAGGCGATGAAGGCGATTTTCTCCTCCTTGACCCACTCCTCAAAGGCCACCACATACCGGGCCATCTCCCAGACCTTTTCGATGGTGCCGCCTCCCTCGATGTCGAAGGTGTCCAGGATTTCCTGGGCCTTGGCCCGGATGGCGTTTTCATCGGTGATGTGGTCGGCGATGGCCCACATCTTCTCCCAGTCAAACTGCTTGGTGTACAGGTACATCCGGTTGTACAGGTTGGTCTCGTCGATGTACAGGTCCATCATGCCGGGATAGGGCCGGCCGATCTGGGCCAGGTTGGTGTCCCGGAAACGGCGGCGCACCTGGGCGGCGCGGCACCAGTCCTCGATCTCGGCCTGGACCTGGGGGTCGCCGCCCTCCACCACGCCGGTGATGACGGCGTGACGCTTGCCGGCCCGCTCCAGGTCGGCCACCATCTCGCCCACGGCGCCGCAGGCGTACAGCTGGCCCAGCCAGGTGGGGGTGTCGGTGTTGGCGTAGTCGGGGGCCTTCTTTTTCTGGACGTTCACCAGCACCACCGGCACGTTCAGGTCCCGCACCGCGGGCAGCATATTATAAGAGGTGGCGTAAGTCAGCATCTGGAGGATCACCAGATCCACGTCGGCGGCCCGGAACTTGTCGCCGGCCGCCATGGACTGTTCCTTGGTGGTGACGATGCCGCCGTCGATGATCTCCACCGTCTGGGGCAGGGTCTTTTTGAAATCGGCGTACTGCTGCTCGAACTCGGGCACCAGAGAGGGGAACTGGGGCAGGTAAGCGCCCAGGGCGATGGCGAACACGCCGACGCGGGCTTTGGTTTCAACTAACATGGGGTCAACCTCCTTAGCGAATGTTCATCTGAATCTTCAGGTTGCCGATGGCGGTGGCCTCGATGGGCAGCGCCTCCACCTGCTTGCCGGTGTAATGGGCGGTGAGCTGGTTCAGGGTGGCGTTTTTGGCGCCGCCGCCGGCGATGTAGAGCTTGTCCCAGTGCCGGCCGGTGACCGCCTCCATCTCCCGGTAGGCCTCGCCGTAGCAATAAGCCAGGGAATGATAGGTGCTGTTGATGAGGTCGGCGTCGGTGGCGGGAGCCTCGCCGGTCTCGGCCAGGGCGGCGCAGATTTCGGCCCGCATGTCCTGCGGGGCCGAGAAGCGGGGATCATTCACGTCAAAAATCCGTGTGTAGGAGCTGGTTTTGGCCAGCTCCACCATCTCGGCGAAGGAGATCCCCAGCTGCTTCTGGATGCACTGGATGATCCACAGGCCCATGATGTTTTTCAGATAGCGGATGTAGCCCACGCCGCCCTCGTTGGTGAAGTTGGCCTTGCAGCTGGCGGGGGTGGTGACGGGCTTGTCCAGCTTGACCCCCAGCAGGCTCCAGGTGCCGGAGGACAGGAAAGGCGCGTCCCCCTGGTCCATGGGGATGCCCTCCACCGCGCTGGCGGTGTCGTGGGTGGCGCAGAGGACCACGGTGGTCTGTCCGCCCACCTCGGCGGCCACTTCATCGGTCAGCGGCCCCAGGACGGTGCCGGGGGCGGTCAGCCGGGGGAACAGGGCTTTGGGCAGGCCCAGCCGGTCCAGAATTTCGGGGTCGTACTCCCGGGTCTGGGCGTTCACCAGACCGGTGGAGGTGGCGTTGGTGTACTCCCGGGCCTTGACGCCGCACAGCTTCCAGAGCAGGTACTCGGGGATCATCAGGAAATCCTCGGCCTGGGCCAGACGGCCGGCCTTTTGGTCTGCGTACAGCTGATAGATGGTGTTGAAGGGCTGGAACTGGATGCCGGTTTTGGCGTACAGCTCCGCAAAGGGGATGCGGGCGTGCACTTCCTCCAGCACATCCTGGGTGCGGCTGTCCCGGTAGGCGTAGACCGGGTAAATGGGCCGGCCGTCCTTCAGCAGCACATAGTCCACCGCCCAGGTGTCGATGGATACGCTCCTGATCTGGGGATACCTGGCCAGGGCAGCCTTGAGACCCTCCTTGACGTGGCGGAACAATCCGTCGATGTCCCAGATCAGATGGCCGTCCACCCGCTGGACGCCGTTGGGGAACCGGTAGAGTTCCTCGGTGTGCAGGGTGCCGTCCTGCATCCATCCCGCAATATGGCGGCCCGACGATGCGCCGATGTCCACAGCCAGAAATACTTCCTGCATAACGCTCCTCCTTGCGTGTTGGTCTGGTAACAGTATAGCGGCCCGGCGGGCCGGATGCCATCGGCAAAGGTGACCGATTCTTTGTGAAAAGTACACTCTTTGCCCCAGAGCGGGGGCAAAACAAAAAATCGGAATGCACCGCACAGGACGGCGCATTCCGATTCAGGTGATCCGGCCGGTTCAGGCAGGGGGCCGGAAAGCATATGGGGGATCAAAAACAGGGAAAATTACAGCTGGCTGCGGTACAGCTCCACGATTTCCTCCACGCTGGTGTCGCGGGGGTTGCCGGGACGGCAGGCGTCGGCGAAGGCGGACTCGGCCAGGAACTGGATGTCCTCCTCCTTCAGGATGCCCTTGAGGTTGGCGGGGATGCCCACGTCGGCGGACAGCTGCTTGACGGCGGCGATGGTGGCATCGGCGGCCTCTTCGGCGGTCATGGCGTCGATGCCGGCCACACCCATGGCCTTGCCGACGGCGCGGTAGCGCTCACCGGCCACGCCCTTGTTGTACTCCAGGCCCACCGGCAGCAGGATGGCGCAGGCCACGCCGTGGGGGGTGTCGTACAGGGCGGACAGGCCGTGCGCCATGCTGTGGACGATGCCCAGACCCACGTTGGAGAAGCCCATGCCGGCGATGTACTGGCCCAGAGCCATGCCCTCGCGGCCTTCGGGCGTGTTCTGGACGGCGCCCCGCAGGTT
Organism: Faecalibacterium sp. An192; assembly: GCF_002160175.1. Lineage (NCBI taxonomy): Bacteria > Bacillati > Bacillota > Clostridia > Eubacteriales > Oscillospiraceae > Faecalibacterium > Faecalibacterium sp. An192. Next base: position 60,042 of record NZ_NFKB01000007.1, on the reverse strand, counting down.
CTCGGAGATCAGGCGGATGGCCTCCAGATGGAACATATCCGAGATGGTGCAGTGGCCCTTGGTGATGTAGCCCTCGATGGCGTGGGTCAGAGCGTCCATGCCGGTGGCGGCGGTCAGGCCCTTGGGCATGGAAGCCATCATGTCGGGGTCAACCACAGCCACTTCGGGGATGTCGTTGGTGTCCACGCAGACAAACTTGCGCTTCTTCTCCACGTCGGTGATGACGTAGTTGATGGTGACCTCAGCGGCGGTGCCGGCGGTGGTGGGAACGGCAATGGTAAAGACCGCGTGCTTCTTGGTGGGAGCCACGCCTTCCAGGGAGCGGACGTCGGCAAACTCGGGGTTGTTGATGATGATGCCGATGGCCTTGGCGGTGTCCATGGAGGAGCCGCCGCCGATGGTGACGATGCAGTCCGCCTCAGCGGCCTTGAAGGCAGCCACGCCGTCCTGGACGTTCTGGATGGTGGGATTGGGCTTGATGTCGCTGTAGACCGAGTAGGCGAAGCCGGCGGCGTCCAGCAGGTCGGTGACCTTCTTGGTGACGCCGAACTTGATCAGATCGGGGTCGGAGCAGACGAAAGCCTTCTTGTAGCCGCGGGCGGTCAGCTCGGGAACGATGTTCTCGATGGCGCCGTGGCCGTGATAGGAAATCGTGTTCAGAACAATGCGGTCAGCCATAATAAAATCCTCCTGAATTGCGGTGCGCCAGAAATGGCGCCCTGTTTGGATTGACTGAAAGGTAACAAACCTGGTAGCTTCAGTATAAAAGGTTTGGCTCAAAATTTCAATGGCCAAAAGTGACAGAAACTTTGTGAAAAGTCCACTCTTGTGCACAATGGGGGAAATACAGTATACTGAAAGGGAAAGGGAGGGATGGCACAGATGCTGACCTACAATATGGACGTCACCCCCGAGAGCGTGTGGAAGCGCACCACCCCCAGCGAGGCGGAGCTGGCCCAGCCCTACTACTGCACCGAGGCGGGGCTGTTTTATGCGCAGCAGCGGTTTTCCACCGCCCGCACCGACAAGGAGAGCTATATTCTGTTTTATACCCTGCGGGGGGCGGGCCTGGTGGAACAGAACGGCAGCGATGTGCTGCTGGGTCCGGGGCAGGCGCTGCTTTTGAACTGCCGCACCCCCCAGAGCTATTGTACCGCCCCCAAACAGAGCTGCTGGCACCACTATTGGGTCCACCTGGACGGGGCGGGGGTGGCGGCCATGGAGACGCTACTCCACCCGGAAAAGAAACTGGTGCCGGTCCAGCTGGCCGGCACCCGGATGCAGGAACTGTTCGAGACGGTTCTGGCGGAGATCGAGCGGGGCACGGTGGACAGCATGGTCCAGCGGGGACTGGTGCTGCATGAGATGCTGGCCCTGTGCGCCCAGAACCTTTTGTCCCAGGGGGAGGCCACCAGCGCCCGCCAGGTGATCCTTCAGGCGGCCGAGACTTTGCGGCAGAATTACCAGCAGGAGCTGAGTCTGGCCGGCCTGATGGCCGATGCCCATATGAGCAAGAGCTATTTTCTGCGGCTGTTCCGGCGGTATATGGGCACCACGCCCTACAATTACCTGGTGAATTTCCGGATCACCCAGGCCAAGGAACTGCTGGTCCTGACCGACCACACCGTCAGCGAAATCGCCCGGGAGGTGGGGTTTGGGGACGCCAGCAATTTCTCCACCCGGTTTTCCCGGGCCACCGGCCAGAGCCCCCTGCAATACCGCAAAAACGCCCTGAAAAGCGCCGAAAAATAAGCGGGAAAGCGCGCTTTGACGCTTTCCCGCCCTGGAATCAGGTGGTTTCCCGCCAGGGGTCGCCCTCGATCTGGACAAACTGCTTTTCAATCTGGAAGGCCTCGTTTAGGGGGCGGTAGAGCATCAGCTCGCAGACCAGCAGAATGAACCACAGCCCCACAAAGGGCACCAGGGCCAGGGTCCAGGGTGCAAACAGGACGTACAGCAGAAGGTACCCCACCTGCAAAAGGGCGGCCCCCAGCACCAGAGGCAGGGCGCCCAGGGTGGTCAGCAGGTTGACCTTGACCCAACGCCCGGCGTAGAAGGACAAAAGCTGCTTGTACCGCTGAAAGCCCTCCATCCGGCGGCTCTCATCGTAGCTGTCATCGGCGAAAAACATACCCATGGTCTGTACCTCCTCAGGTCAGGTCTGCGCTGTAGTGGACCCCATCCAGGACGTCGGACAAGATTTGTTCCACGTCCCCGCCGAAGTCCTTCTGACAGGTCAGCTCGGCCACAAACACAAAGTTTTGGTACACCGCAAAGGCGGAACACCCGCGGTCGTAGGGGTTGGCTTCCGAAATGCAGGTGTAGTTCAGGACGGTGTAGTCCTGGCCGTTGTGGAGGGCGGTTCCCTCCGACTGCACCGCGTAGGTCTGCCGCTCCCGGTCCAGAAAATCCTCACAGGCGGCCCGGGCGGCGGCTTCATCCTGGCAGCCGTACAGCAAAACGTACAGTTGGGCGGGGTACAGGTCCACCAGGTCGCCGTCCTCGTTGGTGTAGGGGACCGGCTCGCCCACCGTCCAGGTGGCGTAATAGGTGTCCTCCCCGGCCAGAACCGAGCTGTTGGCCTGAAGGGTCAGGTTGTGCCCCGGCGGGGCGATGCCCACCGTCTTGCCCAGCATCTCCCAGCTCTGGTCCCAGGCGGCGCCGTCGGCCGCGGCGCTGGGATACCGGGAAAAGTCCACCACATTCCCCAGCACAATCAGGGCCAGAATCAGCAGAAAAGGCAAAGCCAGATACAGCAGCTGTTTGCGGTCTTTCATGACAGGTCGGCTCCTTTCGTCAGCGCGTCCCAGAGGGCGCCGCAGGCGTCCATGTGGTCACAGGTGCGGTCTTCACAGAAGCCCCGGCGGGCCAGATACAGAGACCCCGCCAGGTCCTGGCTGCTGCCGCGGATTTCCTGGCCCAGAATGGTTTGGGTGTAGGTGCCCAGATCCTGCCCGGCCAGGGCGGGGCAGTCGTCCCAGCGGACACAGCAGGGGGCCTCTCCGGCCTCCGCCAGGATTCCGTCGGCGCCGGTCAGCAGGGCATAGTCTGCTTGAAACGTTTCATAATCTTCCAAAAGAAAAAAGTAGCTGTCGCAGTCCTCCAGATCCCCCATGAGGGTGATCTGATTGGCGTAGGAATACTCGGCGTTCTCGTCCATGGCGTCCGAGATCAAGTATTGATGGAGCTGCACCGCCACCTGGCCGTCCCCGTTGGCGTCGCTGCCCAGGGCGGCAAAGGCCTCCTCGATGGCTGCCGCCGTGGCGTCGGGCAGGGCGTTTTCCCCCACATAGGCGACCTGGTAGTCGGGCCGGACCTGTCCCAGGCCCAGGGCGCTGTGGGCAATGTCCAGCACCGCCAGACCGACCACCGCCCCGGCGATCACCATTCCCTTGTGATAGTGCCACCAGTTCCGCCATTTCTGGCGAGGCGTGGGGTCCGGGGGCAGGGGATCGGGCTTCACATCCCGCAATTTCCAGTTCAGGTATAGGCTTGCCATACAGGGAGTGTCCTCCTTTCCTGTGTCAGAGACAGTCGCGGGTGGTGCCGCCCGGCTGATACCGTACCGGCAGACAGATCAGCGCCGGCAGGCTGGAACGGTCGGTGCTCAGCAGCAGATCCACCGCAGTCTGGGCCATCTGGGGGACGGGCTGGACGATGGTGGAACAGTAATAGTCGTCGCTGTCAAACCGCTGGATGCCGTCGAAGCCGATCATCTGGACATCCTGGGGCACCCGCAGGCCCAGAAGTTCCAGCCGCTTCTGGATTTCATAGCAGAGGCGGTCGGTGTTGCAGAAGATGCCGTCGTAGTCAAAGGCCCCGTCGTGGGTGTGGGAGGCCAGAAAGGCCTCGAAGGGGGCGAACCCGGCCTCGTTGGGCAGGTACAGGGATTCAAACTCCACCTGCCGTTCCCGGCAGACCGCCTCAAAGCCCATCCGGCGCTTGTCGGCCTCGCCGGCCACATTGGACCCCTGCCGGAGGAACAGGAGCTTTTGGCAGCCCAGCTCCAGCAGCTTCTGGGCGGCCAGCTGGCCCCCGCCGAAGTTGTCCGAGGCCACGCAGGGGATCTCGGCCCGGAAATGCCGGTCGATGCTGACAAAAGGCAGCTGGGGGTCTACTTCCAGGTTGGGATTGTAGGTCAGGGCGATGATGCCGTCCACCTTGTTCTGGCGCACCAGGTCGATGCACTGCTGCTCGGCGGTGCTGTCGTAATTGGTAATAGTCACAATGGTGCGGTAGCCTCGCTTCATCAGGGTGCCGATGATGGCGTCGGACAGGCTGGCGAAAAAGGGATGCCGCAGGTTGGGCCAGATCAGGGCCACCGTGTTGGTCTTGTTGGTCTTGAGGCCCCGGGCGTAGCTGTTGACCTGGTAGCCCAGCTTGCGGGCGGCTTCCTCCACCCGGAGGCGGTATTCCTCGCCCACCGGAATGTGGTTGAACACCTTGGACACGGTGCCCAGCGCCACGCCGGCTTCGGCGGCGACGTCTTTCATGGTGGGGGCGGTGGTTGTCTTTTTAGCCATAGAATCCTTCCTTACAGGCCGTGGACGGGGTGTTTGAGTGGAACGTTTCATGAAATCTTTTAAAAGAAAGGGGCTTTCCAGCCCGGCCCGCGACGATTTTCCAATGTTTGTTGGCTTCATTATAGCAACTTCCCCCTGGAAAATAAATTGAATTTCATGAAACAGGCCGTGAAACGCCTCTTTTTGTGATGGCTGACAATCCAGATGTCCTCCTTTTGTGCAATTTGGAAAAAGCGCTTTCCACAAAAAATATCCTTGACAACAGAAAAAATCTGGATTATCATAAAGGCGAACCAAACATGTAACGTTTCACGATGAAGCGCAGCCCGGCCTGTCGGGCTTTGTTTTACAGAAAACTATGAAACGTTACACAGAACTGGGAGGGCCGGAAGCATCCCGCTGGCAGGAAAGGAGGAGTGCCTGCTGAACGTTGTCCGTATCTCTGTGATTCTTTGAAAGGAAGTGAGGGAACATCATGCGTTCCAAAGTACAAGCGAGCACAGCGGCGGTCCAGCTCCCGCAGGGGCACCGCAGAAAGACGCTGGGCCGGCGCATTGCAGAGAACTGGCAGCTGTACGCGCTGCTGCTTCCGCCCTGACCGGCTGCGGGTCCAAGAGCAATGCCCCGGTGGCCAATGAAAACGGCGTGGTGGAGGGCACCGAACAGACCCAGTTCACCATCATCGGCGGCCAGTCGGCCCTGTCGCCCGGCTACGCCGACAACCAGGTCCTGAACGCCATGCAGGAGAACGCCGGCATTTCCATCGAGTGGAACACCATGAGCGACTCCCTGGCCGAACAGGTCAACATCCGCATCGCCGGCGGCGACCTGCCGGACGCCTTCATGGGTGTGGGCTTCTCCAACTATGACCTGACCAACTACGGCGCCGACGGCACCTTCATCAACCTGGACCCCTACATCACCCCCGACATCATGCCCAACCTGTCCGCCATCCTGGAGCAGAACCCCAACATCCGCTCGGCCATCACCATGAGCGACGGCTGCATCTACGGCCTGCCCGCCGCCGAGCAGATGGGCACCGCCGGCATCGGCAAGGAGGAGGACTACTCCATCTACACCATCCCCCAGTTCTCCATGATCAACAAGGCATGGCTGGACGACCTGGGCCTGGCGGTTCCCACCACCCTGGAGGAGCTGCACACCGCCCTGAAGGCCTTCAAGGACAACGACATGAGCCATAAGTTCTATGGCAACGACGCCGGCACCACCATTCCCATGTCCACCGGCTTTGACCAGTGGTGCTGGGGCCAGAATATTTTCTACGCCGGCTTCGGCTTCACCAACTGGCCCAACGACGTCTGCAACGACCTGGTCCTCCAGGGAGACGGCACCATCCAGTTCATGCGCGTCAACGACAAGTACCGCGAGGCGGTGACCTACTTCCACGACTGGTACGCCGAGGGTCTGATGGATGTGGAGATGTTCTCCCAGTCGGATACCCAGCTGATGTCCAAGTGCCAGCAGGGCTGGGTGGGCGTGTCCACCTGGTGGTACATTGACGAGCTGATGGGCGACTACGCCAAGGACTATGTGTTCCTGCCGGTTCTGGCCGGCCCCGACGGCACCAGGAACGTCACCGTCCGCACCGGCGGCACCAACTCGGGCCAGCTGTCCATCACCTCGGTGTGCCAGAGCCCCATCAACCTGCTGAAATTCTTCGACCAGTGGTACACCGGCGAGAACGTCATGCAGCTGCAGTACGGCCCCATCGGCGTCTACTTCACCCAGCAGGACGAGAACGGCGTCTGGAACTCCATCACCGACGCCGAGGCCCAGGCCCAGTTCGGCAAGAGCGCCGGCGAGCTGAAGGGCGAGTATGAGGTGGCCGGTCCCAAGCTGATCCTCTCCCAGTACTATGAGGAGAACTTCCACATGGAGGACCGGGCCGTGGAGCGCCTGACCGACCTGTACGACTACTGGCTGCCCCAGGTCACCGATACCAGCGTCTACCCGGTGGACTGCGTGTTCACCATCGACGAGCTGGACACCATCGACCGCTACAAGTCCGACTTTGAGAGCATGGTCTCGGAGCAGGAGGGCCTGTGGATTCGGGACGGCGGCCCCACCGATGAGGAGTGGGAGGCCTATAAGCAGATGCTGAGCGACACCTGCGGCATGGACAAGCTGCTGGAAGTCTACAAGAACGCCTACGCCCGCTACACCGAGGCGTAAACCAAGCCAATTTCCTGCATTTCTCCTTCCAGGGCAGTCCCGTCCCGCAGCGCAGCGGGGCGGGACAGGGAAGGGGCAGAATATTTCATCATTCGGGAGGAAGCTCCATGATCAGTGAGAAGTTACAGCGCGCACGCGATTTTGAAGCCCGGTACGGGGCCTATATCCCCGACGGGGAACGCCCGGCCTTTCATGTGACGGGGACGGTGGGCTGGATCAATGACCCCAACGGTTTTTCCTGCTATCAAGGGGAGTACCACCTGTTTTATCAGTACCACCCCTACAGCAACAACTGGGGCCCGATGCACTGGGGCCATGTAAAGACCAGGGATTTCATCCGCTGGGAGCGGCTGCCCGCCGCCATGGCCCCCGACACCGACGCCGACCGGGACGGCTGTTTTTCGGGCAGCGCCATCGAGCTGGCCGACGGGCGGCAGATGCTGGTGTATACCGGCGTGTATGAGACCCGGCGGGCCGACGGACAGGTGGAGGCGTTCCAGCAGCAGTGCGTGGCCTTCGGGGACGGGGTCAACTACGAGAAATACCCCGGCAACCCGGTTCTGGACGGCAGCGACCTGCCGGCCGGAGGCAGCGTGCTGGACTTCCGGGACCCCAAGGTCTGGCAGGACCCGGATGGTACATTCTATATGGTGGCGGGCAACCGCACCCCCGACGGCAGCGGCGCCATCCGGCTGTTTGAGAGCCCCGACGGCACCCATTGGAGCTACGCCTGCACCCTGGATTCCAGCCGCAACGAGTATGGCCGGATGTGGGAGTGCCCCGACTTCTTCCCCCTGGACGGCCAGCAGGTGATGCTGGTGAGTCCCCAGGAGATGACCGCCGCCGGCCTGGAATTCCATGCGGGGTTCGGGTCCATCGCCCTGATGGGCCGCTATGACCCCGCCGCCCGCCGCTTTGCGCGGCAGCGGATTCAGTCCATCGACTACGGCACCGACTTCTATGCGCCCCAGACCCTCCAGAGCTACGACGGACGCCGGATTATGATTGCCTGGATGCAGAACTGGGCCACCACCAACTGTCAGCCCCAGGGGACCCGCTGGTTCGGCCAGATGACCCTGCCCCGGGAACTGTCCCTGCGGGAGGGCCGCCTGATCCAGAACCCGGTGCGGGAGCTGGAAAACTACCGTGGCCACAAGGTCAGCTATCAGGACCTGCTGGTGACGGGGGAGACCAACCTGAGCGGGGTGTCGGGCCGCCTGATGGACCTGACGGTGACGGTCCGCCCGGTGGACGACCGGCCCTCCTATCAGGCCTTCAAGATCCACCTGGCCAAGGACGGCCAGCGGGAGACCCTGATCCGGTATAAGGTGGCCAACAGCACCCTGCGTCTGGACCGCACCCACAGCGGCTTCCCCTATGATATTGTGAACGTGCGGGATTTCCCGGTGCGCCCCCGGGACGGGGCGGTCAAGATCCGGGTGGTCATGGACCGGTACAGCCTGGAAGTCTTTGTCAACGACGGCGAACAGGCGGCCAGCATGGTGATTTATACCCCGCTGTCGGCCCAGTCGGTCAGCTTTGAGGTGGTGGAAGGGGCCGCCTACATCGACGTGGAACACTACAGCCTGAACTTCGGGCAGGAGGACGCAGAATGAACCGGAAAGGATTTGACGTGGTGGCCCTGGGGGAACTGCTGATGGATTTCACCCAGAACGGCCTCAGTGAACAGGGCAACAGCCTCTTTGAGGCCAACCCCGGCGGCGCGCCCTGCAACGTGCTGGCCATGCTGCGGAAGCTGGACAAGCGCTGCGCCTTCATGGGCAAGGTGGGCCGGGACGGCTTTGGCCGCCAGCTGGCCCAGGTGGTGCAGGAGGCGGGCATCGACACCCGGGCCCTCCGGTTTGACCCCGAGATTCCCACCACCCTGGCCATTGTCCAGACCCTGCCGGGAGGCGACCGGGATTTCAGCTTTTACCGCAAGCCGGGCGCCGACGCCAACCTGGCGGCGTCGGACCTGGATGAGGAACTGCTGCGGGACTGCCGGATCTTCCACTTCGGCACCCTGTCCCTCACCGGGGAACCCTGCCGCACCGCCACCCAAAGGGCGGTGGCCCTGGCCAAAGAAGCCGGCGCGCTAATCTCCTTTGACCCCAACCTGCGCGAACCCCTCTGGCCCAGCCTGGAGGATGCCCGGGCCCAGATCGCCTGGGGCCTGAGCCAGTGCGATATCCTCAAGATTGCGGACAATGAGCTGCTGTTCATGACCGGCCGGGAGGACTTCGCCGAGGGCGCGGCCATGCTGCAGCGCCAGTACCCCAACATCCGCCTGCTGAACGTGACGGCGGGAGCCGCCGGCAGCTATGCCTTCTATGGCAGCCGGCACACCTTCCAGCCCGGGTGTACTTTGGGCGGGGTCATCGAGACCACCGGCGCAGGGGATACCTTCTGCGCCAGCGTCCTGAACTTTGTGCTGGAACACGGCCTGGATGGCCTCACCGCCGACGACCTGGACCAGATGCTCCGGTTTGCCAATGCGGCGGCCTACCTGGTCACCACCAAAAAGGGCGCCATCCGCTCCATGCCCGACCGGGCCGCGGTGGAACAGACCATGGCCCGGGCCTGACCGTCCATCATCTCCTCGATGTAGCCGTTGACGGCGCCCAGGTCGCTCTGCTGCTTGGTGAAATAGCGGGAGGACTTGCCCGCCAGACGGCTGCTGACCATCACCATGACGCAGATCATGGCCACCGTGATGGCGGTCAGGGGCAGGTCCAGCAGAATCATGCTGACCAGGCTGGTGACGATGGTGACCAGCGAGTTGAGCAGCTGGGGAATGCTCTGGCTGATGAGCTGGCGCAGGGTGTCCACGTCGTTGGTGTACACCGACATGATGTCGCCGTGGACGTGGGTGTCAAAGTAGCGGATGGGGAGGGATTCCATGTGCTGGAACAGTTCGATCCGCAGGTTGCGCATGGTGCCCTGGCTGACGTTGACCATGATGCGGTTGTAGCCGTAGGCGCAGAGGATGCCGGCGGCATAGATGCAAGCCACCCGCAGCATGGCTGCGGCCAGGGGGCCGTAGTCGGCGGAGCCGGCCCGGACCATGGGGGCGATGTAGTCGTCGATCAGCTTCTGGGTGAACAGCACGCCCTGCACCGAGGCCAGCGCCGAGCCCAGAATGCACAGCACCACCACCAGGCAGGAGAATTTGTACCGCTTGAGAATGTAGCCCAGCACCCGCCCCAGGGTATGGAGCATCCGGCTGGTTTTGACCGTCTGTTTGTTGGTTGTCATGCCTGTGCACCGTCCTTTCCGTCCAGGGCCGCGTCGGGGGCGGGCTGGTCAAAGTCGCCGCCGCCCTGGGTCTGGGCTTCGTAAATTTCGCGGTAGATCTTGTTGGTTTTCAGGAGGTTTTCGTGGGTGTCAAAGCCGTTGACCGCGCCGCCCTCCAGCACCAGGATGCGGTCGGCGTCCTGGACGCTGGAAACCCGCTGTGCGATGATGATTTTGGTGGTGCCGGGGATGTATTGGGCGAAGGCCCGGCGGATTTTGGCGTCGGTGGCGGTGTCCACCGCGCTGGTGGAGTCGTCCAGAATCAGGATCTTGGGCTTTTTCAGCAGGGCCCGGGCAATGCACAGGCGCTGCTTCTGTCCGCCGGACACGTTGGTGCCGCCCTGTTCAATCCAGGTGTTGTACCCGTCGGGGAACCGCTCGATGAATTCGTCGGCGCAGGCGGCGCGGCACACCTCGCGGCATTCCTCCTCGGTGGCGTCCTCTTTGCCTCAGCGCAGGTTATCCAGAATGGTGCCCGAGAACAGGACGTTTTTCTGCAGCACCACAGCCACCTGGCTGCGCAGGGTTTCCAGGTCATAGCCCCGGACGTCCTTGCCGCCCACGCTGACCCGGCCGGTGTCCACGTCGTACAGACGGCTGATGAGGTTCACCAGGCTGGACTTGCCGCTGCCGGTGGCGCCGATGATGCCGATGGTCTCGCCCGACTTGATGTGCAGGGTGATGTCGTGAAGGGTCTTTTCGCCGCTGCCGTGCTTGTAGGAAAAGCTGACGTGGCTGAAGTCCACGCTGCCGTTGGGGATGTTCTTGTCGGCCTTTTCGGGCTGGGTCAGGTCGGGGGTCTCGGTCAGCACCTCGGCGATACGCTCGGCGCTGGCGGTGCTCATGGTAATCATGACGAACACCATGGACAGCATCATCAGGCTCATGAGGACGCTCATGACGTAGCTCAGCAGGCTGGTCAGCTCGCCGGTGGTGAGACTGCCGGCCACGATGAAGTGGGCGCCGAACCAGGACAGGCCCAGAATCGAGCTGTAGACCACCAGCATCATGATGGGGTTGTTGAGGGCCAGCAGCTTTTCGGCTTTGACGAACATCCGATAGAGGTTTTCGGCGGCCTTTTTGAACTTTTCGTTCTCGAAGGTCTCCCGGACAAAGGCCTTCACCACCCGGATGGCGCTGACGTTTTCCTGTACGCTGGCGTTCAGGTCGTCGTATTTGCGGAACACCTTGTCAAAAATGGGGGTGGTGCGCAGCATGATGGCGGCCAGGGCCGCGCCCAGCACCACAATGGCCACCAGGAAGATCAGGCTGAGCTGCACGTTGATGAAAAAGCACATGAACATGGAGCAGAGCAGCATCAGAGGGGCCCGGGCGGCCACCCGCAGAATCATCTGGAAGGCGTTCTGCAGGTTGGTGACGTCGGTGGTCATGCGGGTGACCAGACCGGCGGTGGAGAACTTGTCGATGTTGGAAAAGGAAAAGGTCTGGACGTTGCAGTACATGGCGTCCCGCAGGTTGCAGGCGAAGCCCGCCGACGCCCGGGCCGAAAACCGGGCGGCCAGCACGCCGAAGCAGAGGCTGAACAGGGCCAGCACCAGCATCAGAGCGCCGTACTGGTAGATCTTGTTCATGTTGCCGGCCTCGATGCCCTGGTCGATGATGGCGGCGGTGACAAAGGGGATCAGCACTTCCATCAGCACTTCGCCCGCGGTGCACAGGGGCGCCAGAATGGCCGATTTCTTGTATTGGCGTATCTGTGCCATAAGGGTTTTCAACATTGTATCTTCCTCCCATCTCGTGAAGAGCGGTCCTCCGCGGGGCCGCCTAGATTGCGCAGCATCTGTTCCATGCACAGCTTGACGGCGTCCGCCTGCCCGGGGGTGAGCCCGCGGCAGGCCTGCTGTTCCAGCCCGGCCATCTGCTCCTGAATCTGACGCTGCAGCGCCGCGGCCTTGTCGGTGGGCCGGATCTGCTTTTTGCGGTCGTCGCCGGGGCAGGAGGTCACGGTCAGAAAGCCCTGCTGGTGCAGGTCTTTCAGGGCGGCGGACAGAGCCGCCTTGGACGTTCCCAGGTGCCGGTGCAGGTCCACGGCACAGACCGGCTCGCCGTTCTGCTGCAGCATGAAGTTCAAAACCAGCGCCTGGGTGGTGGTCAGCCCGAACCGCTCGGACATCCGGGCCCGGACCTGCTGTTCCAGCGCGGTGTTCAGCCGGTGCACAAGAAACAGGATATGCCCTGCCATAGAGTGGATCGCCTCCTTTTTGTTAAATAGTTCGCTTGCGGACTGTACGCTTACAAACAATCTGCTGGCGAACTCTATTATACACATCTGCTCTGGAAATGGAATTCAAAATCTGTTATATTTAATAAGAGATTCTTATTGCAAGGAGGGCGCCATGAACACCTCGCAGATTCAGTGTTTCCTGACCATTGCCGACACGTTGAACTTTGCCCGGGCCGCCGAACAGCTGCACATCACCCAGCCCGCCGTCACCCAGCAGCTCCACGCCCTGGAAAAGGAGCTGGGGGTGCGGCTGTTCCACCGCAGCACCCATTCGGTCCGCCTGACCGACGAGGGGATGCTGTTTTTGCCCGACGCGCGGCAGATCGCGGCGGTGTCCGACCGGGCCCGCAAGCGGTTTGTCCACCGTTCCTCCGAGACCTTTGAGACGCTGACGGTGGGGTGTATGCACATGCAGTCCATGTCCCTGTTGACCGGGCCCCTGGCCGCCATGCAGAAGGACCACCCCGCCTTTCGCCCCCAGTTTCATGTGGTGCCCTTCCGGCATATTTACCGCCTGCTGGAGGAGGGCAGCCTGGACCTGGTGGCGGAGTTCCAAAGCGGCGCGGCCTCGTCCTTTTTGTATAAGGAGCTGACCCGCTCGCCCATGGTGTGCATCTGCGCCGAGGGCCACCCCCTGGCAAAACAGGCGGTGGTGTCGCCGGAGGACCTGCGCAAGGTGCGGCTGGTGGTGTCCGACCCCTCCCAGGTGCCGCCCGATGTCCACCATCAGCAGGAGGCGCTGCTGGGGGACCGGATGCCCGTCGAACTGTATTTTTGCGATACGGTGGAGGCCGTGGCGGTGCTGACCGCCGCAGGCTATGGGGTGTCGGTTTTGCCGTCGGTGCTGGTGCCCGCCCTGCCCGGCCTGCGCCAGATCCCCCTGGAAGGGGGCCAGCCGGTTTCCTTTGGCTTCTATTACAAGAGCTGGAAGGACCGCCCCCTCCTGAAAGCCTTCATCACCTGCGCCCAGCAGACCCTGAACCCCAAAAAGCCCTGAACGCACAAAAAAGCCGCCGCGCTCCCGGAGAGGGAACGGGCGGCTTGCTGTTTTGGGGGATCAGAGGCGGCGCAGACCCTCCCAGAGGGTCATGAGGGCGCCGGAGGGCAGACATTTGGCGGCGGCCCGGTGGACGGTGCAGACCGGCCCCGGGGTGGAGACCGCCCGGCCGTGCCGGCTGTCCAGAAGGGCCCGTACGGCCACCCGCCGGGCGGTGGAGGCCAGCGGGAAATGCCGCACCGCCTGGCTTTCGCCCTGACGGGCCACCGGGATGAATTCGGTGTCCCGAATCCAGTAGGGACATACCGCCGTCACCGTGATGCGGCGGGAACGCAGCTCCCGCCCCAGCGCCAGACTGTAATGATAAAGGAAGGCCTTGGTGGCGGCGTATACGTTCAGATAGGGGAAGGGCTGGAAGGCCGAGGTGGAGCAGATTTCCAGAATCCGCCCGCCCGGCCCCATGTAAGGCAGGCAAATCTGGGTGACCTCCACGGCGGCCTGACAGTTCAGCTGGATCATGGCGGCGCTGTCCCGGCGGGTGACGGCCTGCCAGTCGCCCATCCGGCCAAAGCCGGCGGCGTTCACCAGGACCGCCACCTCAGGGGCGGCGGCTGCCAGCCCGGCTTCCAGGGCGTCCGCTGCGCCGGGGGCGGTCAGGTCCAGAGGCAGCACCCGCAGGGGGACAGGGCAGAGGGGGCGCAGGGCTTCCAGACGGTCCCGCCGGCGGGCGATGACCCAGATTTCGTCCAGATGCTTTTCGGTGCGGGCCAGCTGGAGGGTGAGTTCCCGCCCCAGCCCGCTGGATGCGCCGGTGACCACGGCAATCTTCATAGACAAACGCTCCTCTCTCAAGCACAAACGGGGAAAATGCGGCCGGTCTTTTGGCCCCATGATACCGCCCCGGCGGGGCCGTGTCAAGGCGGCCGCCGGCCTGCAGGAGGACTCCGCCACCGTCCGGGTGGGGGGCGTGCTGTACAATGTGGCCACCGCCGTAGGGGAGTCCACCGGCTGGCGGGTTCTGCTGCTGGTGCCGGTGGAACAGATCACCGCCGTTACCTATTCGCTGTACGTCCAGATCATCGGGGTGCTGCTGGGCTGCCTGCTGGTGTTTGCCGTTTTGATTGTCTACCTCTACCGCCGGTTCATGATGCCGCTGGCCCAGCTGGAACAGGCCATGCGCCGGGTGGACGCCGGGGACCTGTACGCTCACGTCAAGCCCCATGGCCCGGCGGAAGTGGTCCAGATGATGGAGGGCTACAACGCCATGCTGGACAGCCTGCGTCTGGGCATCGAGCAGAAGATGCGGATGCAGCGCCGCCGTCAGGACCTGGAAATGCAGGTGCTGATGAGCCAGATCAACCCCCATTTCCTCTATAATACCCTGGAGTCCATCGTCTGGAAGGCAGGGGAGGCGGGCCGGCCCGATATCGGCAAACTGGCCTCCAGCCTGGGCAAACTGTACCGGCTGAGCATTTCGGGCGGCCTGTTTGTCCCCCTGCGGCAGGAGCTGGAACACGTCCAGATGTATATGAACATCCAGCGCAGCCGCTACGGCAACAAGGTGGACTATGAAGTGCGGATGCACGGCTGTGACCCCGAGCACGTGGAGGTGCTGAAGCTGATTCTCCAGCCCATTGTGGAGAACAGCCTCCTGTACGGCATGGATGGGCTGGATCATACCCTGCGCATCCGGGTGGCCGCCTGGCACCGGGGGGACAACCTGGTCCTGACGGTGACCGACAACGGCGTGGGCATGGATGCCGCCGCCCTGGAGGCTCTGCGCCAGCAGATTCTCCATGGCCGCAAGCCCCAGGCCGGGGCCAACCACCGCAGCACCGGCATCGGCCTGCACAATATCAGCGCCCGTCTGCGCCTGTACGCAGGTTCTTCCAGCTGCCTGCGGGTCCAGAGCAAGCCGGGCCTGGGCACCCGCGTGGAGCTGATTCTGCCATGGCGCGGGTTCTGACCCGACACAAGCCGTCCCATCTGCCTCCCGGTGGCTGGGACGGCTTTTTGCGCCTCTGCGGGCAGGGCAGGGGACGCATCTGCAGAAATTGACATGGATCGGCTGTTCTTGTACTAAGTCAAAAAATGCAGACGGACTTCAATTTCTGCTTATTTTAAGAAATGGGTTTCGACTTATAATATCCTGGCCTACCTGCTGAACAAGGGCGTGTTCTGGGCCAAGGGCATCCCCTCCATGTTCTTCCTGCCCTACGTCTCCAACATGGTGGCCGTTGCCGTCGTGTTCCAGCTGATTCTGGGACCCCGCGGCCCCTTCTACCTGCTGCAGAAGTTCTTTGGGGTGGAGGACCCCATCATCCCGCTGCTGAACCAGAAATGGGCCCTGCCGGCGGTGGTGCTCATCGCCGTGTGGAAGGGCATCGGCCTGAACTTCCTGACCTATCTGGGCGCGCTGCAGAACGTGGATAAATCCCAGATCGAGGCCGCCGAGATCGACGGCGCCAACAAGTGGCAGCAGATCCGCAACGTGGTGATCCCGGCGGTGGCGCCCACCACCTTCTTCCTGACCATCAGCTCCATCATCACCAGCCTGCAGAACTTTACCGTCATCCAGTCCCTGACCGACGGCGGCCCCGGCCAGGCAACCACCGTCATGAGCCTGAACATCGTCAACACCGCTTTCGTGAAGTATGAGACCAGCTACGCCGCCGCCCAGGCCCTGGTGATGTTCGCCATCGTCATGGTCATCACCCTGATCCAGTGGCGCGGCCAGAAGAAGTGGGCTGACCAGTAAGGAGGTATCCCGCCATGCGTGCAAAGAAAGAGCATATCCTCAAGATCGTCATCACCGTCATCATGGTGCTGCTGGGTATCTGCTGCATCTATCCCTTCATCTTCATGCTGTCGTCGTCCTTCAAACCCAGCGGCGACGTCCTGTCCACCCCGCTGCAGATCATCCCCAAGAACTTCACCCTGATGAACTTCGAGACCCTGTTCAAAAACGAGTTCTATGATTTCTTCCGCTGGTTCGGCAACACCGTTGTCATGACCGGCCTGACCCTGATCCTCAAGTTTTTCATCATCACCATCACGGCCTACGGCTTCGCCAAAATCAAGTCCCCCGGCCGTGACGCCATCTTCCTGGTGCTGCTGGCCGGCCTGATGATCCCCAGCGACATCATGATCATGCCCCGGTACATCATCTTCAAGGAACTGCACATTCTGAACACCATGTGGTCCCTGATCCTGCCCGCGGCGGTGGACGTCTACTTTGTGTTCCTGCTGCGCCAGGCCTTTGTGGCGGTGCCCGAGGCCCTGAGCGAGGCCGCCCGCATCGACGGATGCAATCACTTCACCATCTATCGCCGGATCATCCTGCCCCTGTGCATGCCCCAGGTGGCCACCATGCTGCTGTTCAGCTTTGTCTGGAGCTGGAACGACTACATGAGCCCCTACCTGTACATTTCCGACATCAACATGCAGATGATCTCGGTCGGTATCAAACTGCTGGCCTCCGGCCTGGCCCAGGACTACGGCGCCCAGATGGCCGGCGCCACCCTGGTTCTGGTGCCCGTCATCATTGCCTTCTTCCTGTGCCAGAAGTACTTCGTCGAGGGCATCACCGCCGGCGCCGTCAAGGGTTAAGTCGAGGAGTCGAGAAAAATGAAAGACCGCGCGCTTTTGCCTGAGGCCGGGCAGTTTTACAAGGCCAATCTTCACTGCCATACCGTTCTGTCGGACGGACGCTGGACCAAAGAGCAGGTGAAGGCAGAGTATCAGAAGCGGGGCTATTCGGTGGTGGCGTTCACCGACCACCGCCATTATGGCTGGCACCCCGAGCTGATGGATGAGACCTTTATCCCGCTGGCGGCCTATGAGGCCGACCTGAATGAGCCGTTCCCGCCGTCGGGAGACTTTCAGCGGGTGCGGACCTATCACCTGAACTTTTACGATACCCACCCCGAGACCCGCACCGGCTTTGAGGCCCAGCAGCCGCCCCAGCGCTATGGCGACCTGGCAGCCCTGAACGAGTTCCTGGCCGGGAAGGAAGCGGAAGGCTTCCTGTGCTGCTACAACCACCCCTATTGGTCGCTGCAGAACTGGCAGGACTATAAGGATCTGGACCATGTGTTCGCCATGGAGATCTACAACCACGGCTGCGAGCTGGACGGCCTGTACGGCTATGCGCCCCAGGCCTACGATGAAATGCTGCGGACCGGCCGGCGGCTGTTCTGCCTGTCCACCGACGACAACCACAACGTCTATGAGCCGGGGGACCCCCGGTGCGACGCCTTCGGCGGGTTCACCATGCTCAAGCTGCCCCGCCTGGGCTATGCCGAGGTAATCGAGGCGTTGCGGCAGGGGAACTTCTACGCCTCCACCGGCCCGGAAATCCATCACCTGGTGATCCGGAACGGCGCGCTGGAAGTGTCCTGCAGCCCGGTGGAGAAGATTTATGTGGTGACCAGCGGCCGCCGCTGCCTGATGGAACTGGCGGCCCCGGGCCAGACCCTGACTGGGGCAGCATTCCCCCTGCGGGGCGATGAGGAGTACATCCGGGTGGAATGCCGGGATGGCTCGGGCCGCCGCGCCTATTCCAACGCCTATTGGCTGGACGACTGAGAGGAGCTTTTGAGGATGGACCGGATGGATCTCTTTGCATCGGCCCTGCGGTCTGCCGCAGAGCAGGTGAAGTGCAACATCACCCACTTTGGGGAGGATTTCCCGCTGCCCTGCACCGAAAACGGGGTGTACCCCGTGGGCATCAATACCGACTGGACCCCCGGCCTGTTTACCGGCCAGTGCTGGCTGGCCTATGAGGCCACCGGGGACGACCGCTTCCGGGCGGCGGCCCTGCGCCAGGTGGACAGCTTTGCCCGGCGGCTGGCAGTGGGGGAGAACCTGGATCACCATGACCTGGGCTTTCTCTACACTCCCTCCTGCGTGGCCGCCTGGCAGCTGACCGGCAGCGAAACCGGCCGCCAGGCCGCCCTGGAGGCAGCCCGGCGGCTGACCAAGCGGTTCCAGCCGGTGGGCCAGTTCATCCAGGCCTGGGGCCGCTGCGGCGACCCGGCGGAATACCGCCTCATCATCGACTGCCTGATGAATGTGCCCCTGCTGTGGTGGGCGGGCCGCGAGACGGGGGATGACCGCTATACCGGGATGGCCCGGGCCCATACCTCCACCGCCGCCCGGACCCTGTTCCGCCCCGATGGCTCCACCAGCCACACCTGCTATATAGACCCCGAGACCGGCGCGCCGGTGCGGGCCATGACCGCCCAGGGCTATAAGGCCGACAGCGCCTGGGCCCGGGGCCAGGCCTGGGGCATCCTGGGCATGGCGCTGGCCTACCGCTTCACCGGTGAGGCAGAGTATCTGGACCGGTTCCGGGCCTGCGCCCAGTTCTTCCTCCAGCGCCTGCCGGAGGACGGCGTACCCTATTGGGACCTGGTCTTTACCCAGGGGGAGGAGCCCCGGGATTCCTCGGCGGCCGCCATTGCGGCCTGCGGCATCTATGAGGCCCTGCCCCATCTGACCCCGGAGGAACAGGCAGAGCTGGGGGAGGCGGCAGACCGCCTGCTGCTGGCTTTGGCCCGGCCCTGCGCCGCCGGCCCATCCCGTCCGGGCGGCGGCGTGCTGCTCCACGGCGTCTACTGCAAGTCCAGCCCCTACAATACCGTCAAGGATTACGGCATTGACGAGGCCAACCTCTGGGGCGACTACTTCTACATGGAGGCCCTGACCCGGCGGACCCGCGGCTGGCAGCCGTATTGGGCATGAGGAAGGGGAACTTTGCCCGCCTGGAAACCAGACAGCAGGGCCGGCGTCTGTTCCTGCTCAGCTGGACGGCCTATGCGGCCGCCTATGTGGGCCGGTACAACTATTCCGCCGTCATGGCGGCCATCACCGCCGAGGGAGTTCTCAGCCTCCCGGCGGCGGGGGCCGTGTCCACCGGATATTTTGTCTGCTACGCCGTGGGGCAGGTGCTCTGCGGCCTGCTGAGCCAGAGGGTTTCGCCCTTTGGGATGATTCCGGCGGGACTGCTGCTTTCGGCGGGGTGCAATATGGGAATGGGCATGGCCCCAGCCGGAGCCATGCCCATCTTGTGGGCGGCCAACGGCTTGTTTCAGGCCATGGTCTGGCCGCCCATCGTCCGGCTGTTCGCCGAATGTATGCCCCTGGTGCAGCAGGACCAGGCCTGCGTCTCCATCAACTCCACCACCCCGGCGGGAACCCTGGCGGCCTATGCCCTCAGCGCGGCGGCCATGGCCCTGGCCGGGTGGCAGATGGCGTTTTGGGGATGCGGCGCGGTGATGCTGGCGGCTGCGGTGCTGTGGATGCTGGGCACGCCCTCTCTGCGCCGGGCGGTTCAGTCCGGTCCGGCCGCAGCCCCCGTCCCGGCGGCGGAAAAAGAGCCCTCGGGAGTTCGGCTGCTGCCTGTCCTCGCGGGGGCCGGACTGATGGGCCTGATTCTGCCCGCCATGCTCCACGGCGGCCTCAAGGACGGGGTCACCAGCTGGGTCCCCAGCATGATCCAGAGCAATTTCGGGGTGGGCCCCGCCTTTGCGGCGGCCGTCTCGATGGCGCTGCCTCTGGTGAACCTCACCGGGGCCTATGGCGCCGGCTGGCTGGACCGCTGCGTCTTCCGCAACGAGGTGAAAACCTCGGCGGCCCTGTTCGCCGGGGCGCTGGTCTGCCTGCTGGCTTTGCCGGCGGCGGTAAACTACAGCCTGCCTCTGTCGGTGGCCCTGCTGGCGGCCACCACCGCCCTGATGCTGGGCATCAATACCATGTTTATCAACGTCATGCCGGTGCGGGCGGGCCGCCGCGCAGGGGCCGCATTCCTGTCCGGCAGTCTCAATGCCATCACCTACCTGGGGGCGGCCATCGCCACATGGGGGATCGGCGCAGCGGCCCAGGGTTTTGGCTGGGGCGCCGTGCTGGCCCTGTGGGCGGTGATGGCGGGGACGGCCCTGGCCGTCTGCCTGCTGCTTGCCCGCCGCTGGGGCCGGTTTGCCCTGGCCTGTGAGACCGAAAGGGGAGAACGCGTATGATCCTATGGGCTGAAAACGAGACCGCCGCCACGGCGCGGGCGGTGCGGAACCTTTGCCCCGGCGCCGCTGCTGCCGCCATTGCCCGGGCGGATGAAATCTGCCGGCGGGAGTTTCTGTTTCAGGACCACTGGGAGATGGAACCCACCTGCCAGCCGGTCCGCTTTCCCGATGGGATGGTGTGGGACGCCGTCCCCGCAGGGGACCCCGAGTGGACCTATGCCCTCAACCGCCACACCATCTTTGTGAATCTGGGCAAGGCCTGGCTGTATACCGGCCGGCCCCTTTACCGGGATACCTTTGTGTTTTTGCTGGAGGACTGGCTGCGGCAGGTGCCCCATACCCCCGCCAGTGAGTCCACCACCTGGCGTGCCCTGGAGGCGGGCCTGCGGCCGGAAAACTGGCTGCGCGCTTTCTGCCTGTTCCGGGGAGCTGTCCCCGAGAGCCTGCGGGCCCAGGCCGACGAGAGCCTGGCCCGCCACGGGACGTATCTGGCGTCGGCCCATGGACCGTTTCAGAAACTGAGCAACTGGGGGGCCATCCAGGCCCACGGCCTGTTCCTGATCGGCCTGTGGCTGGGCCGCAAGGACTGGCAGCAGCTGGCTCTGGACCGTCTGGCGGAAAATCTCCGCCGCGCCGTCCTGCTCGACGGCGTCCAGTGGGAACAGAGCCCCATGTATCACTGTGAGGTGCTCCATACCGTTCTGGATACCCTGCTGCTGGCGAAACAGAACGATATCCCCACGCCGCCCATCCTGGAAGAAAAAGCCCGGGCCATGTGCCGGGCTCTGGCGGTGTGGGCCGCCCCCGACCGCACCATCCTGCCCCAGGGGGACAGCGACGTCATCGACGCCGGGGATCTGCTGGCGGCGGGCGCCCTGCTGTGGGAGGACCCCCTGCTGGCAGCGGCGGCCCGGGGCCCCTTGTGTGAGGAAACCCTGTGGGACTTCGGCCCCGATGCCGCCGCGCGGCTGGCCGCCCTGCCGGCCGCCTGGCCCGAATGCCCCTCCCAGAAGCTGGAAGCCAGCGGCAACTATATGCTGCGCAGCGGCTGGCAGCCGGAGGATACCTTCATCCATCTGCGGGCCGGACGCCTGGGCGGCGGCCACGGACATGGAGATTTGCTGCATCTGGACGTGTGGCATGGGGGCGAGGCGGTGCTGGTGGACCCCGGCCGCCTGACCTATGTGGACGGCCCCCGGCGCCAGGCGCTGAAAAGCCCCGCCGCCCACAATACCCTCCGGTTGGATGAAACCGACTTCACCCAGTACCGCGCCACCTGGGAGTGGGAGAACATCGCCCAGCCCCTGCCGGCCCGGGCCTGCTTTGACCCGGCGGCGGATTACCTGTTCGCAGGGCATGGGGGATACCTGTCCCGGGGAGCCCTGGTGGAGCGGCGTCTGGTCTTTCTCAAGCCGGACCTTCTGGTGGGGGCGGATCTCATCCGCAGCGCAGGCGGCCACCAGGCGGAAGCTTACTTCCACTTTGGACAGGGAACCCTGACCCTCAATCCGCGCAATGTTTTCTGGAAGGGCAGCCGCACCTGTGCCCAGCTCCACTGGCTCAGCGGCCAGACGGGCTGTGCCTTTGAATCCCCCCGCGCCCCGGTGTACAACACCCTCTGCACCGGGCCGTCCCTCCGGCTGACGGCCTCCACCAGCGGCACAACGGCGCTGGTGTGGGTGCTGAGCCTGGGCGGCCCCTGCGACGCCCGGCTTGTGCCGGTGACCGACGGGGCAGGGAAGCCCATTGCCTCCCGCCTGGCCCAGGGAGTCCGGGTGGACAAAGACGGCCAGAGCCGGACGGTACTGTTCAGCTGGCAGGCAGGCCCCCACGAGGCGGGACTGCTGTGCGCCGACGGCTGCACAGGCTATGGAACGGTTCTCGCCTTTACCCCCCAGTGCCCCGAAGGGCTGTATCTGGACTGACTTGAACGACAACGGAAAGGATTATGTTATGATGGACGAAAAACGCACCGGCCGGGTCACCATACCCACCGATCTGGACGCCGTACCCGAGACCCTGACCCTGATGCAGCGCTGGGGTGCCGACGCCATCCGGGATTGTGACGGCACCGAGTTCCCCGAGGCCCTGCGCAATACCGGGGCCAAGGTGTACGCCACCTACTACACCACCCGCAAGGACAACGCATGGGCCAAGGCCAACCCCGACGAGATCCAGCAGTGCTATATCATGACCCCCTTCTTCACCGCCGATGGAGAGGGCGCGCTGCAGATTCCCCTGATGAAGGGGATCAGCCGGGAGCTGCTGCAGGTCAACGACCGGGACGACATCGCCCGCTGGTGGGAAGTCATGGACCGCACCACCGGCCAGCCCCTGCCCGCCGGCGCATGGAGCTATGACGCGGACAAGGAAGCGGTGGTGATTTCCGCCCCCGCCGCCTATCATGAGTATACCGTCAGTTTCCTGGCCTACCTGATCTGGGACCCCGTCCATATGTACAATTCGGTCATCAACGGCTGGACCGATGTGGAGCACCAGATCCCCTTTGACGTCCGCCAGCCCAAGACCCATCAGTATACCCTGGAGCGCCTGCGCCGCTTCCTGGAGAGCCATCCCTATGTGGACGTGGTGCGGTTCACTACATTCTTCCATCTGTTCACCCTGGTGTTCGATGAGCTGCGCCGGGAAAAATACGTGGACTGGTACGGCTATTCCGCTTCGGTCAGCCCCTATATCCTGGAACAGTTCGAGAAGGAAGTGGGCTACAAATTCCGCCCCGAGTACATCATCGACCAGGGCTATTACAACAACCAGTACCGCGTCCCCAGCAAAGAGTTCAAGGACTTCCAGGCCTTCCAGCAGCGGGAGGTCAACCGCCTGGTGCGGGAGATGACCGACATCGTCCACGAATACGGCAAGGAAGCCATGATGTTCCTGGGGGACCACTGGATCGGCACCGAACCCTTCGGCCCGGTCTTTGCCCAGTCGGGCGTGGACGCCATCGTGGGCAGCGTGGGCAATGGCTCCACCCTGCGGCTGATTTCCGATATTCCCGGCGTCAAGTACACCGAGGGCCGGTTCCTGCCTTATTTCTTCCCTGATACCTTCCATGAGGGGGGCGACCCCATCCGGGAGGCCAAGGAGAACTGGGTCACCGCCCGCCGCGCCATCCTGCGCAAGCCCATCGACCGGATCGGCTATGGCGGCTACCTGAAACTGGCCTGTGAGTTCCCCGAGTTCCTGACCTACGTGGAGAGCGTCTGCGATGAGTTCCGGGAACTGTATGAGAACATCAAGGGCACCACTCCTTACTGCGTCAAGCGGGTGGCCGTCCTGAACAGCTGGGGCAAGATGCGCGCCTGGGGCTGCCATATGGTCCACCACGCCCTCTACCAGAAGCAGAACTACAGCTACGCCGGCGTCATTGAGGCTTTGAGCGGCGCACCCTTCGACGTCCAGTTCATCAGCTTCGACGACATCAAGGCCGATCCCAGCCTGCTGAACAACATTGACGTCCTGATTAACGTGGGCGACGCCGACACCGCCCATACCGGCGGCGCGGTCTGGGAGGACCCCGCCGTGGCGGCAGCGGTCAAGGGCTTTGTCCATCGGGGCGGCGGCCTCATCGGCGTGGGCGAGCCCGGCGGCCACCAGTATCAGGGCCGGTTCTTCCAGCTGGCCCCCGTGCTGGGCGTGGAGAAGGAAACCGGCTTCACCCTCAACTACGACAAGTACAACTGGGAGGAGCATCGGGATCACTTCATCCTGGCCGACTGCCCCCACCACGATATGGACTTTGGCGAGGGCAAAAAAGGCGTGTTCGCCCTGGAGGACGCCGAAATCCTGATCCAGCGGGAGAAGGAAGTCCAGCTGGCGGTCCATGACTACGGCAAGGGCCGCGGCGTCTACATCAGCGGCCTGCCCTACAGCTTCGCCAACAGCCGCGCCCTCTACCGCGCCATCCTGTGGAGCGCCCACAGCGAGGAGGAGCTCCACACCTGGTTCAGCTCCAACTACAATGTGGAAGTCCACGCCTACGTCAAGAACAACAAGTACTGCGTGGTCAACAACACCTATGAGCCCCAGGACACCACCGTTTACCGCGGGGACGGCAGCAGCTTTGACCTGCATCTGGAGGCCAACGAGATCAAATGGTACCCCATTGCATAAACATTTCGGAACAGCAGCTGCGGCGTGCGGCGTCGGTGACGCCGTCGCCCCGCCAGCTGGCCTGGCAGCAGCTGGAATTTTACGGCTTCATTCATTTCGGCATGAATACCTTTGCCGGGCGGGAATGGGGCGATGGAACCGACAGCCCACGGCTTTTTCACCCAGAGGACCTGGACCCGGACCAATGGGTGGCCGCCCTGAAAAGCGCCGGCATGCGGGGCCTGATCCTCACCTGCAAGCACCACGACGGCTTTTGCCTGTGGCCCAGCGCCTTCACCGAATACAGCGTGAAGAATGCACCCTGGCGGGAGGGCAAAGGGGACGTAGTGGCCTTGACGGCGGAGGCCTGCCGCCGGGGCGGGCTGAAGTTCGGGGTGTATCTGTCCCCCTGGGACCGCCACGACCCCCGCTATGGCACCGGCAGGCCCTACGACGACTACTACGTCCACCAGCTGACCGAGCTGTGCACCCGCTATGGGGAACTGTTCTGTGTCTGGATGGACGGGGCCTGCGGCGAGGGCCCCAACGGCAAACGGCAGGTCTACGACTGGCCCCGGTACTATGAGACGGTGCGCCGGCTCCAGCCGGGCGCGGTGCTCAGCGTGTGCGGGCCGGATGTCCGGTGGTGCGGCAACGAGGCGGGACACTGCCGTCCCAGCGAATGGAGCGTGGTGCCCGCCCAGCTGATGGATGCCGCCTATACCGCCGGCCGCTCCCAGCAGGCCGACGATGGGACTTTCTCCCGCCGGGTGGACCGGCAGGACGAGGACCTGGGCAGCCGGGAAGTCATTGCCGCGGCCGGGGAGCTGGCCTGGTACCCCGCCGAGGTGGATGCCTCCATCCGGCCGGGCTGGTTCTACCACCCCGAGGAGGACAGCCAGGTGCGCACCCCCGAAGAACTGCTGGACATCTACCTGGATGCGGTGGGCGGCAATGCGGCTTTGCTGCTGAATGTGCCGCCCGCCCCCAATGGGCGGATCGCCCCTCCCGACTGCGCCGCCCTGGCTGGGCTGGGCCGGAAGATTCAGAACCTGTTTGCGCTGGACCGCACCGGTCTGGGAGAGCTCAGCGCCCCGGGCAGCGCCGAAGGCCACCCGCCTGCCTGCGCCGCCGATGGCCGCAGCGATACCTGGTGGCAGAGTGCCCCCGGCGAAGGGCAGCCCACCCTGACCCTCACCTTTGCCCAGCCCCAGGAGATCTCCTGCGTGGTGCTGGGGGAGTACCTGCCCGCCGGCCAGCACATCGAGGCCGGTGAAATCCGGGCCGACGGCCGGACGGTGGCCGCCTTCACGGTGGTGGGCCACAAGCGGATCTGCCGCTTTGCACCCGTCCGGGCGAAACAGGTGACCGTCTGCATCACAGCATCCCGGGCCGAGCCTGCCCTGCGCCTGCTGGCGGTGTATCGGGAACAAGAAGCTGAATAAACCCAAAACCAACGCCGGGGAAGAATTTGTTCCCCGGCGTATTTGTATGCCGAAAACCCCGCAGGGCGGACGGTTCAGAGACGGCAGAACGTGAAAATGTGCGCTGCTCGGTTTGAAAGCGCGCTTTTGTGATCTGTCCGCCCATCTGGGTATGCGGCGCATATCTGCCCTTTGCCTCAAAACAACAGAAAGCGGCCCGGAACAGCGTTGGCTGAACCGGGCCGCTTTCTGCTTGGACTTTGAAGGAATAAGAAATAGGAATGAGAATGGGTATAGGAATGCAGGGACTGCCAGGCGGGGCAGGGTCAGGATTTGGCCTGGCGTTCTTTTTTGACGATGCGGAAGGTGTAGCTGCTCAGCAGGAAGCCCAGCACTGCAAAGACCGCCATCATGAAAAAGACCACGCGGTAGCCGGCCAGACCGGGGATGCGGTCCAGGATGCCGCCGTAGACGGCATACATGAAGGCGCCCGGCAGATAGCCGATGAAGGAGCCCAGGGACATGGCGGCGCCGGTGATTTCGCGGGGCACCTGGACCTCGTCCATGGGGGCGAAATAGATGGCGCGCATGCTGAACACCAGAGCGCCGATGCTCAGGGTGATGCTCATGCCCACCACCACGCCCAGCTGCTGGTGGGGCAGGAAGTTAAAGACCAGCAGGACGGCCGCCGTGATGAGGAAGACAATGCGCAGATATTTGATGGCGGAATGGGTGACCTTGTCCGCCACGAAGCCGCCCACCGGACCACCCAGCATCTTCAGGCCGTACTGGTTGATGATGCCGTATACGCCCACCAGGGTCATGGGCAGGGCGTACACTTCCTCCAGGAAGGGGATAAAGTAGGTCAGGCCGCAGTAAACGCTGTAAACCATAAAAATGTTCAGGGAGACAAGCCAGATGTTGCGGTTTTTCAGGGCACGGACCACGCCGTCCCAGGCTGCTTTGTTTTTGCTGGTGGCTTTTCCGTCCTGTGCGGTGGGGGCGGTGTCGGGCTCCAGCAGGAAATAGGAGATCACGCCGATGACGCCGGGGACCACAGCGTAGAACAGAATCGCCATCCGCAGGCCGAAGGCGTTGCTGCCAAAGGCGGCGAACACGCCCAGGGCGCAGAAGGCCACGATGGTGTCCATCAGGCCGCGGCCGGCCTCCATAATGCCGAACATGCGGCCCTGCTCGTCCTCGTTGCCCAGCAGGCGCACCGTTTTCAGCATGGTGGGCCAGTACAGCATATCGGCACAGACCGCCAGCAGGCAGTAGATCAGCAGAAATACCCCGTAGGAGGGGAAGGTGCTCAGCCACAGTCCGCACAGGCAGATGCCGAACAGGGACATGGGGATCATGATTTTCTTGGAGATGCGGTCGGTCAAATAGATGGACGCCAAAAAGCCAAAGGTGGAAATCAGGCCGGCGACGCTCATGGCGGTGCCGATCTGCATGTGGGTCAGCCCCATGAACTCCTGCATGGGGGCGTAGAAGGCGTCTTTCAAAAAGCCCAGTTTATAAATGGTGCCGGCGCCCAGCATCAGGGTGCCAAAAGATATCCATTTCTTTTTTGTATTGGATGAGGTCATCTGTTCCATCCGTCATGTCACTCCTTACCATTGTTCTTTGCACAGAGGTGTGAACGGCTCCGCAGCGACCTCATTATATCTGCGTTTCTGTGCGATTTCAAGTGGTTTGTTGCGATTTCGTGTGAATGTACAATTGCGAATGTGGATTTTTGTGCGATATTTTGGGAATGCTTGCGTTGAACTGTGTGGGATTCTGTGTTATACTGTGGATGTGAACGGAAATTCTGCGGCAAAGGAGTCTTGAAATATGCTGGCCGAACAAAGATACAGAGAGATCATGAACCTTCTGAGCAAGGAAGGCAGTGTCAAGAGCGGGACCATCCGCCAGAAGCTGGGCGTATCGGGCGAGACCGTCCGGCGCGACCTGGAGGCCATGGAGGACCAGGGCCTGCTGCGGCGGATTCATGGCGGGGCCATCTCGCTGGAGGACTCTGCTGCCAGCTCGCCGTATACTTCTTTTAAAAAGCGCGAAACACAGAACGCCGCTTTGAAGGAAGAGGTTGCGCAGCTGGCGGCGGACTATATCCGGGAAGGGGAGGCCATTGCCCTGGATTCCGGCACCACTTCGCTGGCGCTGGCCCGGGTCATCCGTCAGAGATTTCATAACCTGACGGTGGTGACCAATTCCCTGTCTGTCCTTCAGGAGCTGGGCACCGCTCCCGGCATTACGGTGGTGGTCACCGGCGGGGTTTACCGCCCGGACGAGGACGCGTTTTCCTCCGATTTTGCCACCTTGATCTTCTCCCGACTGAACGTCGACACATTTTTCCTCACCACCTGCGGTGTATCGGTGGAGCGGGGCATTACCTATCAGCGCATGGACGAGATCGTTGTGCAGGATAAGATGATGCAGGCTGCAGATCAAACGATCATCATTGCAGACAGTTCCAAGCTGGGGTCCAACTCCATGGTGAAAATGTGTGACATCGACCGCATTCGTATGATTATCACGGATTCAAAGGCCACGCCGGAGCAGATCGAACCTTTCCAGAAAGCTGGCATACCGGTCGTGGTACCTGAAGGCACCTGACAAAGGAGTAGTGACATTTTATGAATCGTCAACGCAAGCCGAGTGTTCTTCTGGTTTCGGTGGATGCACTGAAACCCGAGTTTGTATTGGAGCAGCAGCGCCTGGGGGTCAACCTGCCCACCATGACGCGGTATTTCCTGGAAAATGGCATGGTGACCCGCAAGGGGGTCAAGAGTGTGTTTCCCACCTTTACCTATCCCTGTCACCAGAGCATCATCACGGGAACCCGGCCTGCAACCCATGGCATTGTCAACAACGGGATGTTTGACCCCACCGGCAAACATCTGGGCGCATGGCACTGGTTTGCCAACCGGAAGGTGAAAACCCTCTGGCAGGCCGCCAAGGAGGGCGGATACTGTTCCGCCAGCGTGGCGTTCCCCACCTCGGTGGGCGCCAAGGGGGACTACATTGCCCCGGAATTCTGGTGGGACGGCAGCGAGCTGGACAGCATTTTTATTGATATGGTGTCCTGTCCCCAGGGCCTCATCAGCGAGATGGAGGCCGATATCGGCCGCTATGCCGGCGGCCTGGACCTGAGCGACGGCGGCGACGCCCAGCGCGGCGCCGCAGCCCTGTGGATGCTGCAAAACAAACTGGCTCCCCAGATCGACCAGAAGCCCTTCTTCCTGTCGGCCTACTTTGCCAGCTTTGACGAGAGCGCGCACCAGTACGGCGTCTACAGCCGGGAAGCGGCCCGCAGCCTGGAAAAGATCGACGCCATGCTGGGCCGGCTGATCGAGGAAGCCGAGCGCATCACCCAGGGCGACCTGGTGGTGTGCGTGGTGTCCGACCACGGCACCCTGGACAATCATTACAACATCAGCCCCAACGTTCTGCTGCATCAGGCCGGCCTGATCGAGCTGAACCCGGAGGGGAATGTGACCTCCTGGAAGGCCTGGAGCCAGCGCGCCGGCGGCACCGCCGAGGTGCGGATGGCGGACCCCCAGGACGAGGCAACCCGCCGGACCCTGGCGGGCATCATGAAGCAGCTGGCGGAGGACCCCGACAGCGGCATTCTGGAAGTGGTGGACCGGGAGGGCGCCCGGGCCCGCGGCGGCTTCCCCGACGCGGAATACGTGCTGGTGGCCAAAAAGGGCTATGAGCTGCGGGACGATGTGACAGGGGACTACTGCCGCACCCGCCTGACCCAGAAGGCCCAGCACGGCTACAGCGAGAATTTCCCCGAGATGCGTGCCTCCTTCATGCTGTGGGGCAAGGGCGTGTGCCCCGGCAGCGACCCGGGCGAGTTTGAGCTGATCGACATCGCACCGACCCTGGCGGCCATGATGGGTGTCTCGCTGCCGGATGCGGAGGGCGTCAACCGTCTGGCCTGAAAGGGAGGGTCTGTTCCATGCAGCAAGTCCTTACCTATCTGGAGCTGAAGATCGGTGCGCTGGCGGATGCTCTCTGGGGCAACTGGCTGCTGTTTGTGCTGGTGGGCCTGGGCATCGTCTATACCGCCATCACCGGTTTTGTTCAGCTGCGGCGGCTTCCGTTTTTGCTGCGCGGGGTCCGCAGACAGCTGCGCCGCAAGTCCCGGCATGCGGGCGGCGGTTTTTCCTCCCTGCAGATTCTGTATACGGCCATAGCCAGCTGCGTGGGCAGCGGCAATATCGTGGGCGTGTCCACGGCCATCCTGGCCGGCGGGCCGGGGGCCCTGTTCTGGATGTGGGCGGCTGCCTTTTTCGGGATGGCCACCAAGTTCGGCGAGATC
Source organism: Faecalibacterium sp. An192 (assembly GCF_002160175.1). Classification (NCBI taxonomy): domain Bacteria; kingdom Bacillati; phylum Bacillota; class Clostridia; order Eubacteriales; family Oscillospiraceae; genus Faecalibacterium; species Faecalibacterium sp. An192. Next base: position 29,901 of record NZ_NFKB01000007.1, on the reverse strand, counting down.
GTGCTGGGTATGTGCTACCGCGGCACAGACAAGGACGGCGGCATCCTGGGCGGCCCCATGTATTACATCGCCGAGGCGTTCCATAAGCCCTGGCTGGGCGCGCTGGTGGCGGTGCTGCTGTTCACTCAGAACGCCTGCGCTACCCTGATCCAGTCCAATACCATCGCCAACGTGATCCAGTCGTCCTTTCATATCCCGGTCTGGGCTGCGGGGATTCTGGTGGCTGTGCTGATGGTGCTGGTCATCAGCGGCGGGTTCCGCCGTCTGGTTCTGGTGGCGGAAAAGACCGTTCCCCTGATGGCCGGCCTGTATGTGGCCGGCGGCCTGGTGGTGCTGCTGGCCCATGCCCCGGAGATCCCGGCCATGTTCGCGGAGATTTTCCGCGGCGCCTTTTCGCTGCAGGCGGGGATGGGCGCCGCTGCCGGCATCACTATGCGGGAGGCCATGCGGTACGGCGTGGCCCGGGGCCTGTACTCCAATGAAGCCGGGGAAGGCTCGGCCGCCGTCATGCACGCAGGCGCCCAGGTGGACCACCCGGTGCGCCAGGGCCTGTATGGCATTGTGGAAGTGTTTGTGGACACCATGGTGATCTGCAGCACCACCGGTTTTGTGGTGCTCATCACCGGCGCATGGACCACCGGTACCGACGCGGCCAATCTGGCGGCGGAGGCCTTTGGGTCGGTGCTGCCGGGGATGCAGTATGTGGTGTCGGTCAGCCTGATCCTGTTCGCCCTCACCTCCCTGATGAGCCAGTGGTATTTTGGCCATGTGAGCCTGACCTACCTGAAAAAGCCCTCCGGGGCTGTGGTGTACCGGGTGCTGTTCCCGGTTCTGATCCTGCTGGGCAGCATGACCTCCATTGAACTGGTGTGGTCCATTCAGGACTGCGCCCTGGGCCTGCTGATTCTGCCCAATGTGGCGGCCCTGCTGTGGATGGCCCCCAGGGTGCGGGCCCTGACCAAAGAGTTTTTTGACCCCGCAAACGGATACTTGACCACCGAACATGAAGAAATAGAAGGAGCCAATTGAGATGGACAACCGTTTCCAGAAGTATATTGATGCCATTCCGGCGGTGGCAGATGCCGCCGCCCTGCGGGAGACCTTTTGGCTGAACGACCGGATGGTTCCGGCGGAGCGCCAGCAGATCACCGCAGTGACCCCCGCGCAGATCGAGGATGCGCGGGCCCGCCTGGAGCGCTTTGCGCCCTACATTGAGCGGGTCTTTCCCGAGACCGCCGAAAACCATGGCCTGATCGAGTCGGAGCTGGCCGAGATCCCCGCCATGAAGGATTACCTGAACAACCAGTTCGCCGCCCATATCACCGGCCGCCTCATGCTGAAAAAGGACAGCGACCTGCCCATCGCCGGCTCGGTCAAGGCCCGCGGCGGTATTTATGAAGTGCTGAAGCACGCCGAAGACCTGGCCTTTGAGGCCGGCATGCTCCGCCCGGAGGATGATTACAGCATCCTGGCCGAGGAGCGGTTCCGCAGCTTTTTCGGCCGCCATACCGTGCAGGTGGGCAGCACCGGCAACCTGGGCCTCAGCATCGGCATCATGAGCGCCAAGCTGGGCTTTAAGGTCATCGTCCATATGTCCGCCGACGCCAAGCAGTGGAAAAAGGACCTGCTGCGCAGCCGCGGCGTGACGGTGGTGGAGTATCAGGACGATTACTGCGCCGCCGTGGAGCAGGGCCGCAAAAATTCGGACCTGGACCCCATGAGCTACTTTGTGGACGATGAGAACTCGGTCAACCTGTTTATGGGCTATGCGGTGGCCGGCAAGCGCCTGGCCGCCCAGCTGGAAGCCCAGAACATTCCGGTGGACCAGGACCACCCCCTGTTTGTGTACATTCCCTGCGGCATCGGCGGCGCGCCGGGCGGCGTGACCTATGGCCTCAAACAGGTGTTTGGGGACCATGTCCACTGCTTCTTCACCGAGCCCACCCAGGCCTGCTGCATGATGCTGGGGATGGCCACCGGCCTCCACGACGGCGTCTCGGTGCGGGACTTTGATATCAGCGGCAAAACCGACGCCGACGGCCTGGCCGTAGGCCGTCCCTCGGCGTTTGTGGGCCGGGTGGTGGAACCCATGCTGTCCGGCATCGCCACCATCGACGACCACCGCCTGTATGACCTGATGCGGGCCCTGCTGGACACCGAAAACACCTTCATCGAGCCCAGTTCCTGCGCTGCCTTCGCCGCCCTGATCCGTCCGGCGGACCTGGAGACCTATATCCGCGCCCAGGGCCTGGAGGACAAGATGAGCCAGGCCACCCACATTGCGTGGGCCACCGGCGGCCGGATGGTCCCCCCGGAAATGCGCGAAGAATACCTGCACACCGGCCTGTAATTACCCCCAAGGAGGATTGGAAAATGACTGTCATTGCAACCCAGAACGCCCCCGGCGCCATCGGTCCCTATTCGCAGGGGTTCGTCACCGGGAACCTGATCATTACTTCCGGCCAGCTGCCGGTGGACCCTGCTTCCGGCACCATGCCCAAAAGCATCGCCGCCCAGGCCGAGCAGAGCTGCAAAAATGTGGGCGCCATTCTGGAAGCTGCCGGCTCCGGCCTGGACAAGGTGGTCAAGACCACCTGTTTCCTGGCCCATATGGAGGACTTTGCCGCCTTCAATGAGGTGTATGCCCGCTATTTCACCTCCAAGCCGGCCCGCAGCTGTGTGGCCGTGAAGGAGCTGCCCAAGGGCGCCCTGTGCGAGATCGAGGCCATCGCCGAGAAGTAACCCCGGCCCCAAACCACTTGCGCCATAACCCCTCTATACTACCTCCTCTTCCCATGACATCCAGATAAAACCCATCTGTTCCCTCCTAAAACCCCTTTATGCGGCGCAGTCCGCTGCATAAAGGGGGTTTTGTTGTCTGCCGCCCCTGTTGGAACCGGCCGGGCTGTGCTATAATGAGACCATCACTTGTCGGAAAAAGGAGAGGGGACCGTATGATTTTGCTGGTGGTGGATACCCAGCGCGCCCTGACCCGGATGGAAAAAACCAGCGCCTCCCGCTGAAAGAAGGTGACCCGATGCGAGGCTTTGAACGAACCAACCCCTGGCTTTCCCTCTGCGGCCTGAACTGCGGCCTGTGCCCCATGCGCCTGGGGGATTACTGCGGCGGCTGTGGCCATGGGAACCAGTCCTGTCCCATCGCCCGGTGCAGCCTGGAACAGGGAAAGGTGGAATATTGCTTTGCATGCAGCTGCTATCCCTGTGAGAAATACCAGGGCGCGGAGGAATACGACTCCTTCATCACCCACCGGCGGCAGATGCAGGACCTGGAAAAGGCGCAGCGAATCGGTCTGGACGCCTACAATCGGGAACAGCAGGCGAAAGCGGCGTTTCTGCAATATCTGCTGGAACACTTCAACGACGGCCGCCGCAAGACCCTTTTCTGTGTGGCGGTCAACCTTCTGGATTGGGAAGAGCTGCAGGAAGCCGCAGCCTGCCTCCGGGAAAAGGAGGCCCTGCCCCTCAAGGAAAAAGCTCTTTTTGCCGCCCAGACCCTGGGCCGGATCGCAGACCGGCGGGGCGTGGAGCTGAAACTCCGGAAGAAAAAATGAATCGCCCGGCGGGGCGGCAGGCCGGATTCCCTGTGAAGGCTCCGCCCCTTTTGAAGAAATGGAACGCCCCTGGCTCGGCCGGGGGCGTTTGGTTTTGCGCAGAGCCGGCGGCAGGGGAGCGCAGGCTGTATTGATGGAAGTGTCACTTTCTGCTAAAATGACAGTGGAATTGCGGAGCAAGGCAAAGCCCCGGCGGCTGGGGCAAAGGAGGAAAAGCCATGGACCTTGGAAACCACGTGGTGGGGATCAAGGAAGCGATGGGGATTGTTCTGGTGTTTGCGGCGTTTCTGCTGCTGGTGCGGTGGCGGGCGCGGCGGCGCTCGGAAACCATTGCCCGGGACTTTCTGGGCAGATATCCCAACGCCGCCCTGCTCTACGTTTACCTTGAGGATGCCCCCGGGAACGACGGAAAGATTGTGAGCCGGAAGGGCACCGTGTCCCCGATTTTTGACGCCGGAAACGCGCCGGATTTCGGCATCAAGAAGGGGTTTGCCTGCTATGTGGCCCCGGGTCCGGTGGAGCTGGACGTCAAAGCCTCCTGGGTGGAAGATTTGTATATGGGCAAGAGGCCGCGCTCCATCCGGACGCAGGTTTCGTTTCAGGCGGAACCGGGGCGGGGCTATGCGGTGGTGATGAATGGGGCCGGTCTGAAATCAAAGTTCGTGAAGCTTCATGCGGATTGAGCCGCCCGGTTTGTACAGGAGGAATTTCATGGAACCCAAGAAAACCGAAAACGTTGTGGCCGGACTGGTGGGAGCCTTTCTTGGCTCCCTGATCGGAGTGGCTTGTATTGTGCTCCTGGGACAGCTGGGGGTTGTGGCGGCCGTCAGCGGACTGGTGATGGTGGTCTGCGCCCTCCGGGGCTATGCATGGTTCAGCGGCACCATGAGCCGAAAGGGCGCTGTGCTGGTCTGTGCCCTTGCGGTGGTCATGGTTTATGTGGCCAACCGGGTGGATTTTGCGGTGAACATCGCAGGCTGGGCCGGGGTGGATGTGTTCACCGCCTTCCGGGCCATCGATGACCTGCTAGAGGCGGGCTATCTGCGCCAAAATGCCTACTGGGGCAATCTGGTCATGCTCTACCTGTTCACCCTGCTGGGGGCGGTGCCTGCGCTGCAAGGGGCCTTCCGGACGGGCGGCGCAGAGAGGCCGGGCGACATGACCGCCGACCATTTCGTCCCCACCACCTATGAGGAAGACGCCCGGCGTCTTGAGAGAATGGACCCCACGCTGGAGGAGCCGGCCCCTGTCCGTGAGGCGGTCCGGCCCATGGCGGCCATCTTTCTCCCGTTTGCCGGGATGTTTCTGGGGTTTGTGGTTCTCTGGCTTTCCATCAGCCCCATTCTGCTGGAAGGGCTGCTGAACGGCGCCCAAACGCCGGAGGCTCTGCTCCAGGGCTACAGCAGCTGGTATGTTCTGCTGATGCTGGCCGTGGCTGCGGCGGTGGCGCTGCCGGCGGTTGGGACCGCGCTGGCGGTCCGGAAAAGCGGCGGCGTCCCGGTAACGCTGGCGGCGGTGTGCATAGTGTTTCCGCTGTTGATCGGCGGCGCCATGCTGGCGATCGAGGATGTGCCCGGGCTGTTTTTCCAGTCCAGAGAGGACCTGGCCCAGATCGAAAGCGGCCAGCTGCAGGAGGTCACGGTCTGGCTCAGCCCCAAATTTCAGGAGGATCAGCTCCCCGGCCCGTATACCGAAGGCCAGCCCCGGCCGGTGACCCGGTACAGAGGCATCGGCGAGGATACCGGGCGCAGATGGGTGGATTTTTACCTGCCCGACAGCCTGGGCTTTTCGCTGGACCCGGATGCCCTGTACCGCGATGGGGAGAGCGTCCAGTGGAATGAGGAGAACGCGCGGCAGTACCGCCTGTACCTCACCCGGCATTTCCGCCTGGTGGTGTCGGCGGAACCCCTCGACCTCCCCGCACAAGGGCTGCGGGTGACTGTCTGAACCCATCAAACGCACACAGGCCTCCGGTCCAGCCGGGGGCCTGTGCTGGTTTGGGAGAGCCGCAAAACCCACGCCCGCCCTTTTGCAGACAGGCGTCGTCCGCTTTGCCGGATCTTTTCATGAAATAAAGGCGCAGCCGGTTTAGGGCTGCGCCTTTGGTTGTTCTCAGGGCCGCCGCACACGGCACCCGGCAGGATTCAGGATTCGATGGTCTGGCTGCCGGTGGACCAGACGTGGTCCTGGCTGGCGGCAGCGGGGGTGTTCTGGGCCATGACGCCCACCAGATTGTGGGGGACATAGGGCTCTTCCAAATAGAGCAGCTCCTCCGGAGTCAGGACCAGATCGACGGCCCGGGCGGCCCCCTCCGCGTGATGGAGTTTGGTGGCCCCCACCACCGGCGCGGTGACCTTGGTCAGCAGCCAGGCCAGGGACACTTCGGTCATGGTGACGCCGTGGTTTTGCGCCAGCTCGGCCACCCGCTGGATGATGACCGCATCCTGCTGGGCGGTGGCGTCGTATTTGAATCGGGCATAGCTGTCCTCCTCCAGCCGCTTGGAGGTCTCTCCGGGGTGCTTGGACAGCCGTCCGCCCGCCAGGGCGCTGTAAGGCGTCATGGCGATGTTGTCCTCGGCGCAGAGCTTGGCCATTTCCCGCTCTTCCTCCCGGAAAATCAGGTTGTAATGCCCCTGAATCGAGACAAATTGTGCGAACCCTTCCTTCTCGGCCAGGGCGTTGGCCTTGGCCAGCTGATAGGCGAAACAGTTGGAGATGCCGATGCAGCGGGCCTTGCCGGCCTTCACGATCCGGTTCAGCCCGTCCAGAATGTCGTACAGGGGCGTCTGGTAGTCCCACATGTGGTAGATGTAGAGGTCTACATAGTCCATCCCCAGATTTTTCAGGCTGGTGTCGATCATCTGCTGAATGTGGCGCTGGCCCGAGATGCCGTTTTGGATTTCTTCCGGGGTGCGGGGCAAGAACTTGGTGGCCACCACCACCTGGTCCCGGCGGGCAAAGTCCCGCAGGGCCCGGCCCAGATACTGTTCGCTGGTGCCGCTCTGGTAGGCAATGGCGGTGTCGAAAAAGTTGATTCCCAGTTCCAGGCCGCGGCGGATGATCTCCCGGGAGTGTTCCTCGTCCAGGGTCCAGCTGTGCTGGCCGTTTTTGGCGTCGCCGAACCCCATGCATCCCATGCAGATGCGGGAGACTTTCAGGTCTGAGTTGCCCAGGGTGGTGTATTGCATGATGGATTCTCCTTTCTCCATGGAAGCGGCTGATGTTTCCAGGGGCCCGGCGGCCCCAAGACTTTTTCTGCTTCTATTATAAAATCAGCAGGGTGAAATGTCGAATACTTATTCCTTATCCGCGAAGATGCCCAAAATGCATGCACGCCGCAAACCAGCCGGACTAAGCTACTTTCTCCGTGGCCCCTCCACCGCCCTGCAGGGGCGCCGTGCGTTCGCCGGCAGGGTTTCTTTCTGCCCCGGCATTTGTGCTCGGGGGCCTGTTTTGCTATAATAGGCTCAAACCAACCCAAAGGAAGTTTTGCCTATGCCCTATAAAATCCTTGTGGTGGAGGACGACCCGGTGATCCGGCAGCAGCTGCAGCTGTTGCTGGCCGGCAGCGGGTACCAGGTGGAGGCCGCCGGGGATGCCCCGGCGGCGCTGGACCGGATGAAAACCTTTGCGCCCCAGCTGGTGCTCCTGGATATCGGATTGCCGGGAGCCAGCGGCCTTGAATTGTGCGCGCAGATCCGCGGCTTTTCACAGGTGCCCATCGTCTTTGTCACCAGCAGCCACGCCGACCTGGACGAGCTGAACAGCATCCTGCTGGGCGGCGACGCCTTTCTCACCAAACCCTATAACCCGGCCATCCTGCTGGCCAAAATCGCCGCCCTGCTGCGCCGGGCTTATCCCGCCGCGGCGGAAGAAACCCTCTGCTGGAAGGACGCCCTTCTCCACCTGGAAAGCGGCGCGCTGGAATACCGGGGCCGGACCGTGGAACTGACCCGGAACGAGCAGAAAATCCTGTATTATCTGTTCCGGCACGCCGGGACCATCTGCGCCCGGGCGGATCTGGTGGACTTTTTGTGGGACAACCAGCTCTATATCGACGACAACGCCCTCAGCGTCCACGTCAGCCGCATCCGGGACAAGCTGGCCTCCATCGGGCTGACCGACTTCATCCAGACCAAACACCGGCAGGGGTACAAGATATGAGATACGTGCAGGACCGCCTCCCGGCGGTGGTGGTGAATCTGGTGGGGCTGACCATGCTGTCTTTGTTTCTGCTGGCCGGCGGCAATGCCGTGGGAACGGTGGTGCTGATCGCCGCCGTCTGGCTGGCGGTGCTGGCCTGCTGGCTGATTGCCGGGTGCCTTCTGGAAAAGCGGCGTCTGGACGCCATTTTGCGCCAGGCGGAACAGCTGGAAGAGCGGTATCTGCTGCCCGAAATCCTTCCTCCGCCGGTGACGGCCGAGGAAGCGGTATACCGCCGGCTGCTGCAGATGGCGGAAAAGTCGATGCTGGAACAGGTTGCGGAGGCCCAGCGGCAGCGCAAAGCCTATCGGGAATACATCGAGCAGTGGGTTCATGAGATCAAGACGCCCATCACGGCGGCAGAGCTTCTCTGTGAAAACCACCGCAGCCCGCTTTCCCGGGAGATCCTGGCCCAGCTGGAACGGATCACCCGCTGCACCGAGCAGGCCCTCTACTATGCCCGCAGCGAGCACACCGAGAAAGATTATCTGATCCGTGAAATCCAGCTGAACAGCCTGGTTTCCAGCGCCATCGCCGAAAACAAATATCTGCTGCGGCAGGGCGGGATGTGCATCGAGGTGGGCAACCTGGCCGGCACCGTCTGCACCGATGACAAGTGGGTCCGGTTCATTCTGGATCAAATCATCGGCAACGCGGTCAAGTACCGGGGCCCGTCGCCCCGGCTGCGCTTTGACGCGGAGGAGCGGCCGGGCCAGGTCTGCCTGGTGGTGGAGGACAACGGCATGGGCATCCCGGCGGAGGACCTGCCCCGGGTGCTGGAAAAAGGCTTCACCGGCCGGAATGGCCGCACGGTCCACAGCTCCACCGGGATGGGGCTGTACCTGTGCAGCCGGCTGTGCGACAAGCTGGGCATCGGGCTGGAAATCCATTCCCGGGAAGGGGAAGGGACCGCCGTCCGTCTGGTTTTCACGGTCAACGATGCCATTGCCGGCGTGCATAGATAAAATCGAAACCCACCTGGTCCGCGGCTGCGCTCCCTCGGCCGGGGCGCAGGTGGTATGACGATGCGAAACAGTCCAGGCTGTGCCTGGTCTTTCATTTTTGTAAGAACTGCGCAAGGAAACCCGATACACTCCGGGCCGCCGATCCCTTACAATGGAGCCGGAGGTGAACGAGATGAAAGAAATACTCAAACTGGAACACATCCAGAAAATCTACGGCAATGGAGGCAGCATCACCAAAGCCATCCGGGATATCAGCTTCACGGTGGAGGAAGGGGAGTTTGTGGGGATCATGGGGGCGTCGGGATCGGGCAAGACCACCCTGCTCAACTGCATCTCCACCATAGATGCCGTCAGCGCCGGCCACATTTACCTGGACGGCCAGGACGTCACCGCAATCAAGCCCGGAGATCTGGCCCGGTTCCGCCGGGAAAAGCTGGGCTTTGTCTTTCAGGATTTCAATTTGCTGGACACATTGACCATCGGGGAGAACATCGCCCTGGTGCTGGCCATCAACAAGACCCCGGCCCATCGGGTGGAGCCGCAGGTCCAGGCCATGGCCCAGAGGCTGAATATCCAGGGGATTCTGGAAAAATATCCCTATCAGGTGTCGGGAGGCCAGCGGCAGCGGTGCGCCTGCGCCCGGGCGCTGATCCATGGGCCCCGGCTGCTGCTGGCGGATGAACCCACCGGCGCCTTGGACAGCCATTCGGCCCAGATGCTTCTGACCACCTTTGAGGGAATCCACCGCCAGCTGGGTGCCACCATCCTGATGGTGACCCATGACGCCTTTACCGCCAGCTATGCCCAGCGGATTCTGTTCTTGCGGGATGGGGAAATCTTCACCGAGCTGCGGCGGGGCGGACAGACCCGCGGGGCCTTCTTTGAGAAGATTCTGCAGGTGCTGACCACGCTGGGAGGAGGCGGGACGGATGTACGCTAAACTGATTCTCCGCAGCGCCCGGCGCTCGGCCCGGGATTACCTGATTTATCTGGTCACCATGACCCTCTGCGTCGCCTTGTTCTATGCGTTTTTGTCGGTGTCCAGCCGGTTTTATAAGCCGGACATCGGGGTGGAGTACGACTTCACCCTCCTCAGCGGCGGGATGAAAATGGCCATCTGCGCCGTGACCCTGCTGCTGTTGTTCCTGATCCGGTTTGTGAACCACTATATGCTCCGCAGCCGCCAAAAGGAATTCGCCCTAGAGGCCATTCTGGGGATGGACCAGCGGACCATCGCCGGGCTGTTTTTCGCCGAAACCCTGCTGATGGGCGGGGTGTCGGTGGTGCTGGGCATCGGCCTGGGGGCAGTGTGCTCCCAGTTCATCACCGCCCTGCTGCTGACCAGTTACGGCCAGCCCTATCGGCCGGCGTGGACCCTGTTCCCGGATACCGTCCTCTGGACGGTGGGCTTTTTCCTGCTGAGCTTTCTGGCGGTGGGGCTGCTCCAGACCCGCACCATCCGCCGGACCCGCATCCTCTCGATGCTGACCGCCGGCCGTGAAAACGAAGCCCCTCTCACCCAAAGCCGCTGGATGCAGGGGGTGGCCGCCCTGTATCTGGCGCTTGCGGCGGTCATGACGGTTCAGGCCGGCCGGATGCTGTATTTTTACGGGGACAGCCGGTTCCCGGCGCCGGTGCAGGTCATGTTCTGGGCCAACATTCTGGCCCCGGCGGGGCTGCTGGCCTGGACGGCGGTCTGGGCTGTGCGCCGCCGGAAAGGAGGCTTTCCGGTTCTGGTGCTGGGCCTGACGGCGAGGGCGCTTGTCTGCATCCTGGCGGCGGCCAGTGTGCCGGTGGTCCGGCGCCGTTATATGCTGGCGTTCGGGGAGGGCTGGGTCAGCCAGGCCCTGACTGCTCTGCTGGTCCACCTGCTTTTCCTGCTCTGCGGGGTGATCTGGCTGGCCAGCACCCTGCTGGTCTGGCGCAAAGAGCGCAGCGCTGCCTGCCGCTATCAGGGCACCAACCTGTTCTTTTTCGGCCAGATGATTTCCAAGCTCCGCACCACCAGCAAGACCATGAGCCTGGTGAGCATCACCCTGGTGCTGTCCATCTTTCTCTTCATGGCGGCCCCGGTGCTGGTGGGCTGGGCCGACGGCTATCTGGAAGCCCGGTCGATGTACGATATCCAGATCTACTCCCGCTACAACAACGTCTACAATGAGGCTGACCTGCCCCGGGACGGCTATCAGGCGGTGACCGCGTTTCTCTCGGAAAAAGGAATCGAAACCACCGCAGACCGGACCTTCAGCCTCTATCTGCCCCGGCGGGAGGACTTTCACCAGCGGGTGAAATACGACTTTCCCGCGGCGGTGATTTCCCTCAGCGACTACAACGCCCTGCGGGCCATGCTGGGCCTTGAGCCGGTGGAGCTGGCGGAAGGGGAGTTTACCACCCAGTGGCAGACCATCGCCTCGGAGGAGGAACGGGAGCAGTTCCTCGCCGAACACCCCACTGTTTCCACCGACGCCGGCGTCCTGACCCTGTCGGAACAGGCCTGGCATGACGAACCGATGGGGGAGACCCTCTACAACAGCTACACCGATGTGGTGTATGTGTTCCCGGACAGCGTCTGTCAGCAGCTCTTGCCGGTGATGCGATGCCGGTACAGCATGACGGCCCAGCCGTTACCCTATGAGACGGCCCGGGCTCTGGAACAGTTTTTTGTTGACCATTACCCCGAACAGGCCCCCGGCGGGGTAAATTATTCCATTCGGCTGCGGACCCTGCAGGTCAACAGCACCCGGGCCGGCAACTTTGTGTTGCAGGCGGCCATGATTTATGGGGCGGTGGTGCTGATGGTGATTTGCCTGACGGTTTTGTCCCTGCAGCAGCTGCTGGACGCCGGGCAGTACCGGTATCGCTTCTCGGTGCTGCGCAAGCTGGGGGTAGGGGAAAAAGAGATCGGGCGGCTGGTGGTGCGGCAGCTGGGCTTCTGGTTCGGGCTGCCGGTGGGGGCGGCGGCCCTGGCCGGAGGCGCAGTGGTGGGCTGCTTTGTCCTGGTGGTGCAGGCCGAGATCGTCGCCTACATCGGCTTTGGCGCCCTGGCGGTACAGCTGGGCATCACGGCGGCGGTTCTGACCCTCTTGCTGGGATGTTATTTTGTCAGCACCTGGGCCATGTTCCGCCGGGCAATCGAAGCCTGACCCGGCACAAAAAGAAGATAAAACCAGAAAGAGCGGCCAGTTTCCTGGCCGCTCTTTCCGGGTGTGTAGGGATGAAGGATGGAGCTTTGCTGCTCCGCTTTAGAGATTTTCGCCGTGATGGGCAATGACGTCCCGGTACCAGTAGAAGGATTTCTTCCGGATGCGCTTTTTGGTTCCGCAGCCGTCGTTGTCCTGGTCCACATAGATGAACCCGTACCGCTTGGACATTTCGCCGGTGGTGGCGCTGACCAGATCGATGCAGCCCCAGGCGGTGTAGCCCATGATGTCCACGCCGTCCTGGTCGATGGCCTGGATCATGGCCTGGATGTGGGTCTTTAAGTAGTCGATGCGGTAGTCGTCGGAGACGGTCCCCTCCGGCGTCAGCTGGTCCATGGCGCCCAGGATGAACTTGCGGAAGTTGAAGTGGCCGTAGAATGCGCCGCCGATGCCGCCCGCAATGCAGCTGATGACGAAGGGTTTCTTGAGGGGCAGCAGGATGCCGTAGATGGCGGGCTCGGTGACGCCGAAGATGCCGGAAATGAAGTTGGGGATGGCCATTTCCTTCAGCTTTTTGTCCTTGGTCTTGAAGAAGATGGCCAGGACGACGGCGGAGGTGGCGAAGGTGCAGGCAAAGAAGGGCATCATCACGTTGTCATAGCCCAGGGTCATGACGTTGTTGATGTACACCGGGATAAAGCCCCAGTGCATGCCGAAGATCACCAGGATCTGCCAGGTCAGGCCCACGACGGCGCCGGCCACCAGGGGGCTGAAGTTGCGGATGGTCAGGGTGAACTCAGAGATCAGGGTGGAGCCAAAGGTGGCCACAGGTCCCAGCAGCAGGAGGATGATGGGCAGGGTGACCAGCAGGGTGAGCATGGGGACAAAGAAGAACTTGATCAGCTCGGGCACGATCCGGTTGAAGAACTTTTCGCACTTGGATGCGAACCAGACCGACAGAATGACCGGGATGACGGTGCCGGTGTAGTCCACGGCGATCACCGGCAGACCCAGGAAGTCGATGTACACGGGGGAAGCGAAGATGGTGCCCTCAAACAGGGTGTAGAGGGCCTCGCCCGAGGCGGACAGGGCGCTGGACTGGATGGCGGGGTAGCACAGCGCGGCGCCGATGGCCAGGCCCAGCATGGGTTTCAGCTTGAACTTTTTGGCGGCGGTATAGCCCAGGAACAGCGGCAGGAAGTTGAACAGCGCGTCGCCTGCGGCGTTGATGATCATGTAGATGCCGTCGGAAGTGGCATACAGGCCCAGGGTTGCAAAGAGGGTGTTGAAGCCCTTCAGCATGCCGCAGGCCGCCATGATGCCCAGGATGGGCTGGAAGATGCCGGACACCACGTCGATGGCCCGGTCCAGCAGCTTGCCTTTTTTGACCTCGGCGGGGGCGGAGCCGTCCTCTTTCAGGTCCAGCAGAGCGCACACATCGTCGTAGACCTCGGCCACGTGGTTGCCGATGACCACCTGGTACTGTCCGCCGCTCTTCATGACCGTGACGACGCCGCTCATTGCCTTGAGCACGTCGTCGTTGGCTTTGCTCTCATCCTTGAGGGTGAAGCGAAGCCGGGTAATGCAGTGGACGAGCCCCACCACATTTTCCTTTCCTCCGACATTTTTTACAATGTCTTTGGCCAGTTCTGCGTATTTACCCATGATCTGCCTCCTGTCTATGGGTGTGTTGATATGCGGTGACACAAACATAGCATGGGTTTGACTTGAATACAATATAATGGGCCCATTCTGGTCCTGTGGTTCAAAATAAACAAAAAAGAGCCGATGTTCTTGAAACATCGGTTCAAATTGGTTCAATGGAAGGGATTCAGACGTTGAAATTTTCGTTCAGCAGAAGATCCCGGTGCCGGATCATTTCCAGCGAGGACTGGACGTGCTGTTCCTGGCAGTGGGAGAGGAGCAGGGAGAAAAAGACGTCGAAGACGTAGTTGCAGGCGGCGAAGGAGGTGATGACGTCCAGGCTGAGGACCGAGTCCCGGTTGGGGATTTCCACCACCTCGTGGCACCAGGACCGGGTCACCTGATTGTGGGGGCCCAGGATGCCCACCACATGGTTGTGGGTGGCGGTGCGCAGGTATTTGGCCATGGTTTCCACCGTGCGGTTGGCCCCCGTGAAGCTGATGACAAAGGCGACGGTCTTTTTGTGTTTGCGTGCGGCCAGATAGTGGCCGTTGATGCTCTCATAGGCGGAGCTCTCCACCCCCAGGGTGGCGAACTTGAAGGCGGCCGCCTGGGCCAGGGTGTAGCTGATGCCGGTGGCGTAAATGTCGATGCACTCCGCCTCCCGCAGCAGGCGGTCAATGCGCAGCATATCGCTTTTGTTGAGAGTGAGGCGGGTGTTGGTGATGGCCTTGTCGTAGAGACCCGGCAGGGTGTGGATGATGTCGGTATAGGAGCTGTGGGGGGTGATGGGCTCGTTGGCCAAAATCTGCCCGATCCGCTCGTTCTGGTTGACCTCGGCGATCAGCTTCAGCTTGAACTCATGGTACCCGGAAAGCCCCAGCTTCTGGCTCAGGCGGACCACGGTGGCCTTGCTGGTCAGGGTGGATTTGGCAAGCTCGCCGGCCGACATGTCGGGAATTTGCTCCATGTGGGCCAGAATGTAGTTTGCAATGTCCTTTTCGTGGTTTGTGGAGTTTTTCATCTCTTTCAACTGCACCAGCAACACGATTTTGGTCCCTCTTTTCCGTGTAATACCCCTGAACGTCCGCTGTGGCGGCGGCGTGCCGGCCCCTGGAACGGTTCTGCCTTTTTGCACCGGGGGATGTATTCATTATAGCAAATGTTGTGTGATTTCACAGTATTTCAGACGGCAGGGAGCGGGCGGACAAAGGAAAACCCGCCGCAGAGCGGCGGGCGGGATATCGAAGAGAAGATGCCCTGTTTTGCAGGTGTCGGGGGACTGGGTCAGACCTCCTTGTCCGGGGCCTGGCCGTCGTGGGCCAGCCACTTGCACTCGGTCAGTTCCATGTGGGTGAACACGGCGCGGAAAGAGGAGTCCTCCGGGCTGCAGGCGTAGATTCCAAACCGGATTTCTCCCTTTGCCTCGTGCAGGTGGCAGACCCGCATCTGATGGAATACGGCGCCGTCCTCGGAACACTCGATGCAGAAATCGTCCTCCCGGCGGCTCAGCCGGTACCACATGGATTTCACGCCGGCGGGGATTTCGGTGGTGGCCCAGTCGGAATAGCCGTGGTTGGTGACCACGCTGCCCAGATGCTGAAACCGGTCGTTTTCGTATTCCACCGAGCCCTTGAGCCAGTTTTCGCTGTCCAGATAGAGGACCACGCCGCATTGGTCAAAGCGGTGGTGGCTCTCGGCGAATTCCGTCTTGACCACAAAGGAGAAGAAGGCTTCTTCGGTGGACATCTGGAGCACCGGGGCGTTGTCGTTGCGGAAGTGGTAATAGGTCCGCTGCCACAGATCGGTGTGGGGGCGGGTGACGATCTCAATGCGGTCGGGCGAAATGACGCAGCCTGCCGGCTGCCGGGTCCATTGCAGGCGGGAAGTGTCCAGTTTCATGGTTGGGTCCTCCTTGTTTGTTTTCGGTCGTGTTCCGCAGTGCCCGGGCTGCTGTGCTGGTTTTGATGCCGCCCGGACAAAGGCGCGGCGTCTTGTTTATTCCGTGTCCCCGGCCTGCTGGTCCAGAAAGGCCTCGATGGCGTCCACAGTCTGGGCCTGCTGCTCCTGGGCGGAAATAGCGGCGGGCGGATCCCCCTTCTGGGGGCCGTAGTTGCCGAACTGGGCGTGGTTGCCGCCCTCGATTTCCACAATGTTCCGGGTGTAGTCCAGGTGATCCTCCACGCTCTGATTCAGGGAACCGTAGACGGTCAGGGTGTTTTCCTCCGGGTAGTCCCCGTAGATGTAGGCCCCCAGAAGAATCAGCCCCTCCACCTGGTCGGGGTGTTCGGCGGCGTATTTGGAAGCCATGGCGCCGCCCATGGAGTGGCCGGCGATGTACCAGTGCTGGATTTCAGGAAACTGCGGGATGACGTCCTCCGCCGCGCCGGCGTCGAAAATGGCCATGTGGAAAGGCATATCCACCAGGATGCAGGTGACGCCCAGCTGCTGGCGGATCTGGTCCAGAAGAGGCAGATAGGCTTCGGCCTCCACCTTGGCGCCGGGATAGAAGAGAAGGGCGGTGTCGCTGGGCTGGCTGGGGCTCAGGATGGTCAGATTGCCCTGGGTGGACAGGTTGACGCCCTGGACGGCCACTTCCAGCGCCACATCCTCGGCGCGGTAGTAGTCGGATACATACCAGAGAAAGCCCCCGGCGCACAGCGCCGCAACCACCAGCAGAATGACCGCGGCCCGCTTCAGCCGGGCAAGGGCGTTCGAAGTTTTTTGCATGGTCAGATCCCCTTTGTCAGAATATGTGCCGCCAGGGCCAGCGTGAACAGAAGCAGAAAGCCGGCGATCATGCCGTCCAGGGCCTTGGAATAGCCCTTGGGGGTAATGCAGCCCATGGCGTCCAGCTTCCGGATGATGGGGTGCAGCCGCCAGAAGTAGGTGGCAATGGACAAAATCATGGCCACCACCGCCCACAGCTGGACCGTTTCGTCGCCGAGGATCAGGATGACCCCCAGCAGAAAAATAAAGATCAGCTTCACCCCGGCCACCCAGTTCACCAGGTAGGAGGCAAACAGCTTTTGTTCGTCATTCTCGCTGTGATGGAAGGCGTTGAACACCCCCACGCCGTTGCCCAGTCGGCTGCCGGGCCAGAAATACAGGATGGCCACGTTGGCCGATTCCATCACAATAAATACCAACATGGCAATGGATAACAGATTCATGGAAAATTCCTTTCCGGCCGGTTGGGCCATCGTTTTGCAGAGTTCGGGTAGCAGAGGGAAAAGTCCCGCTCCACTGTCAGCGGACGTTTCCCGGGGAGCGGGCGGTCAGGGCTGCTTCTCCAACTCGTGCAGCAGCTGGGTGTACCAGTTGATTTCAAAGCCGGCGGCCGCGATGCCGTACTCGATGGTGTACCCCTGAAACCGCAGTACCTGGGGCCAGTCGATCCCCGGCGGCAGTTCGCCGGGGTTCATCTGCTGAAACCGGGCCCGAATCCCGCAGAGAATCCCCCGGGTCTGTTCCATCTGGCGGATGTAATCCCGGATGGCGTCCAGCCGCTCTGCAGGCCGGGTCAGCCCGGCGAAAAACAGCCGGGACAGCTCCATGTTTTTCACCCTGTCCGCCTGCATGGGCTGGGCGGCCCATACCGAAAAGGCCTCCCGCCCGGCGTCGGTGACGGCAAAGAGTTTCTTCCGCCGTTTGCCCTCGGCGGTTTCGCTAGCCGTGATTTTGCCCTCTTTCTCCAGCTTGGCCAGGGCTGTCTGGACGCTGCCCGCGCTGTGGGAACAGATCAGGGCCAGATTGTTCTTGATGAACTGCTGCAGCTGGTACCCCGTCATGGGGGACAGGATCAGCAGCCCCAAAAGCAGATATTCCATGTCATCCCCCAATCTATCGATTAGAGATATTGTAAAGCCGGCCCCGGCGTTTGTCAACCGTATACCGGTGGGACTTTTGGGGCGACAGGCTGCACTCCAGAAGCGGAAGGAACGGTGCGACGCGCAAAAGAGAACCCAGCCCAAAGGAAGGGGAGCGCTTGACAGATGCGGCGGTTTGCTGTATAATGAACGTCGTTCATATTGAAGAAACCCAGGGCGGCGACGGGCCTGCGCCCGCCGAATGATAAGGAGAAATACATCATGATGAAACGCTATATGAATGCCGCTTTGATCTACGCAATTCTCGCCATGGTGGGCGGCGTGTTCTACCGGGAGTTCACCAAAATCGTTGGTTTCACCGGCAGAACCAGTCTGGGCTTTGTGCACACCCATTACTTTATGCTGGGAATGGTGTTTTTCCTGCTGCTGGTCCTGCTGGAGAAGAACCTGTCCTTCACCGGTCCCAAGACCGGCCGGGTGCTGGCCGTCTATCATGTGGGCCTGAACCTGACGGTGGTGATGCTGGTGATCCGGGGCGTGTTCCAGGTGCTGGGCACCAGCCTTTCCTCCGGCATGGATGCAGCCATTTCCGGCATGGCCGGTGTGGGGCATATCCTGCTGGGCGTCAGCATGGTGCTGGTGCTGCTGCAGGTGAAGCGCAGCATCTCGTAACCCCGCCTGCGCCAAAACATTAAGAGCGGCTTTCCCGTCAGAAAGGCCGCCACAGGCAGACCAACGGAACGGCCCGTATCCTGTATTGCGCAGGATGCGGGCTGTTTGGCGTTGATTCGATTTGACCGTGTCCAAGATGTTCTTTGGGCCCCTGTGGGGGATGGCTGCCTTTTGTGCGCCGGTACCCATTGCAGCAGCGGCAGCAAAAAGCAGGACGCTCCCGGGTGGGAACGTCCTGCTTTTCCGCCCTCTCAGGGCGCCGGAACATGATTATGGAAAGAGAAGATATCTGAAATGTTTCGGGCCGGCATTACAGGCCCATCAGGGTGTTGAGGAAATTCTGGCCGGCGCTCAGGGCCCCGCCGATAAAGCTCTTGCCGGCGTCCACCGAGCTGTCAATGGCGGAATCCACTCCGCCGAAGATGCTCAGGATGCCCCGGGCCGCAATGCAGCCCACCACCAGCAGGGCGGCGGCGCCGCCTACGGCGATGACAGCCTTGACGGCGGTCTCGGCGGCAGTGCCGCCGTCGGTGTACATCATCTCTTCCAATGAGGGTACTAATAGCTTTCTGATCATCTTGTTAGGACTGCAGATGTTGTCAATGGCCTCTTTCAGCGTTGACTTAATAGGATGTGTCTTTGTAAGTGCCATATCTGAATCAGCTTTTCCAGCAGAGCTCTTCCATATCGGCCTGATAAGCGGAGCATTGACCCGCTTGGCGATTTGGTTTCTGTTCTGGCCAATGGCAGACAGGAACTTATCCATCTCTTTGGTGCGAAAGTATACCTGAGTATACAAGCTTACGCTCTGGATGTTCAACAGATTGGTCGAGAAGGTAGAGATTTACAATGCGGAAAAATGAACGGTATGTGGGAGTAGAGGCTTCGCATCTACTATAACCATGTGGGAGAAAGCACGCTTTCTAAAATGTTACTCCTGCCAATTCCTGATGTGACCGTCTCAATACCCAGAAGAGAGTGTTCATTAACTGCATCCCGGCTGAAATCGCTGGATAAAAATAATAAAAACGAGTGCTCTTACAGCTTTTCAAATGCTGTAGGAACACTCGTCATGATATGGGGCGGGAGACTGCAAAGACATCCTTCCTGGTGAAAAGTTTTCCGTTACAGTTGGCACAGTAGACCACGCCCTGGCCCCGAAACTATTTTTCATCCGGAAGCCCGCCATATGTGAGCTGAACCTCAACAACTAACAGAATGCCGAAATGTTTTAGAACTCCAGGGCTGAGTAGAAATGCGCAGTTTTTAAGTTGAATTATCTAAGAAGAAAACGGCTGGATTAGAGACTTTTGCTAATGTTACCAGGAATTAAAAGAACTGGTTTTTTATTTTTCGGCAATGAACTCATACTCCGCAGACTGACAGCCAAAGTGGAAAGATTATGAAGCATCGCGGATGTGGCGGGGGAGATTATGCCGGCCATACCCAAAGCGATCAGGGTGCCATTAAAACCAATAACAAAACGATAGTTGGAGTGAATGCGTGTCATGAGTTCCAAGGAAATTCGACGCAACTCCACCAATTCCCAGAGACTGTCGGCGGCGATGGTAATATCCGCGATTTCCCGGGCTATGGCTGCACCATCGCTAATAGCGATGCCGGCATCTGCTTCCGATAGAGCAGGGGAATCGTTGATACCGTCTCCAACCATCAATACCGTATGGCCAGATTTCCGGAGATGT
Source organism: Faecalibacterium sp. An192 (assembly GCF_002160175.1). Lineage (NCBI taxonomy): Bacteria > Bacillati > Bacillota > Clostridia > Eubacteriales > Oscillospiraceae > Faecalibacterium > Faecalibacterium sp. An192. Next base: position 10,173 of record NZ_NFKB01000007.1, on the reverse strand, counting down.
GCGATAAAATCGGCTTTGTCAGCAGGGAGCACCTCGGAGCGGAATTCATCCACTCCAACCTGAGCAGCAATCGTAGAAGCCGCTCGATGGCTGTCTCCTGTAAGCATAATAAGATTAGTAATGCCCAGTGTGCGGAGCGCAGCAAGAACGCTTTTTGCTTCTTCCCGCAAGGGATCAGAAATACAGATTACTGCAGCTAACTGCCCGCCGATCGACAGGTATAGATGGGAATACTCCGGAGGAAGATTTTCGAAACGTTCGGCCTCTCCAGCTGGAATCACACAATGTTCATCTTCAAATATAAAATGGGCACTACCGATGAGGACACGTTCACCATTTACAGTACTGGCAATCCCATGTGCTACTAGATACTCCACCTTGGAATGATATTCTTCATGAATCAAGCCGCGGATCTTTGCCTCTTCCACAACGGCATTGGCCATAGAATGGGGAAAATGCTCCTCCAGACAAGCGGCCAGGCGCAGCATCTCGGTCTCTGTTTTCCCGCCAAAGGGTATCACCTGAACGACTTTTGGACATGCGTGGGTCAAGGTGCCCGTCTTATCAAAAACGATTGTGTCCGCAGCAGCCACTGCTTCCAGAAATTTCCCGCCTTTTATGGTGATATGGGATTTTCCAGCTTCGCGCATGGCGGAAATTACCGCCAGCGGCATGGCTAATTTTAAAGCACAGGAAAAATCCACCATCAGCACGGATAGCGCCCGAGTAATATTCCGACTGAGAATAAAATTAAGAATACTGCCGGCAAATGTATAGGGAACGAGTTTGTCGGCAAGGTTGGCTGCTTTGCTTTCAACAGAGGATTTTAGTTGCTCCGACTGTTCAATCATGTGGGCGATCTGGTCGTAACGGCTTTGTCCGGAGGATTGTTTTACTTCCAGAACGCACTCGCCTTCTTCCAGTACAGTTCCTGCATAGACCATGCTTCCAGGATGTTTTGGTACAGGGATTGATTCGCCGGTGAGGGAGGACTGGTTGACCGTGCATTCACCTTCCAGTATCGATCCGTCTGCTGGAATGATTCCCCCTGCACGAACAATCACAGCATCTCCCGGCTGAACTTGAGAAATCGGAACCAGAATTTCACCCTGTGGAGTTCGTACCCACACTCGATCAACATTCAGAGACATACACCGTGCAAGGTCTTCCACCGATTTTTTTCGGGTCCACTCCTCCAGCAGTTCGCCTATTTCCAGAAGAAACATGACCATTCCTGCTGTCCCGAAGTCCCTGCGGCACACGGAAATGGAGATGGAAAAAGCATCCAGAAGATCGACCTTTATTGTTCGATGGAGGATGCAGAGTAGTCCGCGCTTTACAAAAGGGATCATATGCCACAAGACCCGGACAATTCGTACAGGCGGCGGGAGAAACAAGGCGGATGCGGCTTTGCACAAGACTTTGCTCACCAGCTTTTCTTCAAACTCCCGATTTAATGCCCGGGTACTGTGTGCAGAAAGTGTGGGTGACAACTTGGCGTCCGACCAGGAAAAACGGCGGAGTTCGTCCAGGACGGTTTGCCGGGAGCCACTGTAATAAAGAATTACACAGCAGGTACGTTCATGGACAGAGACTTGCCGAGTCCATGGCTTTGCCTGAAGCCAGGCCTCCAGAAGATCCGCCTGTGTGAGTGTCATCCGTTTTTGCCTCAGTTTTAGCCGGATACGGCCACGGCTTTCATGCAATATGGTTGCGTTCATTCGGTTCTCCTTTACAAAAAAGGGGAGCCGCCCATGCAGCTCCCTCTCAGGATATATCAGGTTTCGTCGCTTTCAAGGCTGGCGGCAGTAGTCTCTTCTGCTTCCGAGGCTGCTCTGGCCTCGTTCATATCTTTGGCCGAGGCCAGAATATCTGCGGCATTTTCCTGAACGGTAGTAACGGTTTCCATCACGGAATCCTTCATTCGGAGCCCGGCAGCTGTCACATGTACATACGCCTTTTTGGCGTCCTTGCTGGACAACAGCTTCACGCCAAAAGATCCGAAAAGGGCCCCGCCTACAAAACAAGCCAACTTTGTGTAAATGTTCATCGCAATATATGTCCTCCTTTATTTGCGTTTGTAACCTGTAATCATAACCATGATCATACAGAGGAGCGCACCCCAAGCCCAAAATCGATGCTGTTTCACTGCAATGCCTCCCATCTCAAGTTTCAGGCTGTATTTTAATCATTATACAGACAGATGTTGCAATTGTCTTTATTAAAAAAGACTCGGATCGCCGGAATCGGACATTTTTTTGAACTGGCCCGGTGTCATACCGCAGTATCTTTTGAATACAACGCTGAACTGACTGGCGCTGTCGTATCCTACAGCTTGCGCGACTGTAAGGATGGGCAAATTTGACTGACGCAAAAGTTCGCACGCACGATGAATCCGCTGCTGTGTCAGCCAGCGGTGGAGAGGCTGCCCATACATACGGCGAAATCCAGTTTTCAAAGAAGTGGGGGAGAGGGAGAAACGGTGACATAGAGAAGGAATAGTATGTTTTTCTTCCAAATGGCTTTCCAGATAAGCTTTTACTTGAGAAATTGAGAGGGATGGATAGGCGTTGGATGATGTTTCAGAAAGAACTCCGGCAGTGGAAGTGTTGGCACAAAATAAATACAGTAACTCTACCGTTTTAAACACACAGTATCCCTCACGATGATCCGGTGGCAAACGTCTCAGATCCTCAAATAACGCTTTAGCCCAGGGAATATCTGTGAGAATGGCATAACCATTTTGATTTGTTATTTTTTTGCGTATCGCATGGATGTCCAGTTTCAGCCCCAAGATATGGCAGATGGAGGACAGACTGGATTGAGCAGCACTGGGGTTCACGGCTATTAGAACGCCTTGCAGATCCTGACTAATCTGAATAGAGCACAGTTTGGATTCATCAGAAAGAAGGAATATTCCCTGTGCTTGAAGTATAACGGGACAGGTGCTTGTGGATTCGACAATCAGTTGCCCGCCTGAGCAAAAGAACGCTTCAAAATGATGTGTGTTGGATAAAACCGAGAGCTTCAAGCGCTTGTCTTGGGAACAACCTTGTAGATGAAACTGGCAAATTTTTACGCCGGGCAGACTGGAATTCCATGAAATATGTTTTTGATTGGATAAGTACTCGTACAACATATCTGCTCTCCCATAGGATAAATAGGACAGAACAAACAAGATGTGTTTTAAAAACTGTTCTAACGAGAATCAATACAACATAAAGCGAACCGGCGGAAAATGGGAGGAATTCAACCGGTTCGCTTTTTTGAAGAGTGCTTGAAATAGGGGAGGAAAACACTCTTACCAGTGTATTTGGGATGTTTATGTCAGAGATGCGCCCAATGCGCGGCAGGCCGACAGGATATCGTCATCCGGAGATTCGTTGCAAATTACGCTATCGCAAATGAGATTGGCTCCGTCATCCTGACAGCGGCTCTCCCAGCTGCGCATCCATTCACCATCGCCCCAACCGTAAGAGCCGAACAATGCGATGCTCTTTCCGCTCAGTCTTCCTTCGCAGGCACTGAACATGGGCTCGAACTCGCACTCTTCCAGCTGCTCTGCTCCCATAGCGGGGCAGCCAAATGCGATAGCATTATATTCGTTTACCTGTTCTGGAGAAAATGCGGCGGCCGTAACTAGGGATACTTCTGCACCCTTCTCTTTGGCACCCTCAGCAACGGCCGAAGCCATAGCTTCGGTATTGCCAGTGCTGCTCCAGTAAACAACTGCAACTTTACGCATAGAACATAACAACCTTTCTTTTTTGTTTTTAGAGTTTGAACCATCAAGCTGTGATGAATCCTCGACGGTTTTCCCTCGCTACTACGGCTAATCACAGCGCAGAAAAGCATCTGCCGATTGCTATCTAATCGCATCGGTTAGTTATTAATAACTAACCGATGCGATTATTATATAGTTGGAATTAGAAATTGTCAAGAGGAAAACATCTGAGGAGCTTGTTTCTTTAAGGCATCTCTAACACAGCAGGAGAGATGGAGAGCTATGGATGTTTACTATGTTGTCTTGGAGGGCTGTTATTCAGGGTGAAAATGAATTGAAAAAGACTTGACCGGTTAACTAGTGCTAACTATAATCGTATATAGAGTACCACAATTTTTAAGGAGGGAGTATGGAAAAATACAAAATTGAGAAGAATTCTGTTCAGGAAACGCTTATTATCCCGCTGTATGGCCGACGGCTCTGCTCGCAACGATTTCCCGAACTTTATCAGGATACAACGGCGGCAATGCTGATAGAGAAAGTAGAGTATGACTTTTCACGGCTGGAACGGCACTCAAACAGCTTGATGCATACCTTCGGTGCTCTGGAGGTTGCTATGCGCCAGAATGACCTCGCCTGGGAGGTGCGAAACTATCTTAAAGTCCATCCCAAAGCTGCAGTCATCAATCTGGGATGCGGTTTGGACAATACCGGGCGAATCTGTGACAATGGCCATTGCAGCATCTGGAACATCGATCTGCCGGAAGTCATTGAGATTCGGGATCGCCTGCTTCCTGCCGGAGAAAGAGAAAAAAACCTGGCCTTTGATTTGAAAAATCCGAGCTGGATGGAAGCCGTCTGCACCGACCCTGCGGAGGGGGCAGTACTATTTGCCTCCGGAGTTTTTTACTATTTTACAACAGAAGCAGTTAAATCTTTGACCATAGATATCGCAAAACGATTCCCTGGAGGGCGACTTGTTTTTGATGCAGCCGGACAAGCAGCGGTTCGACTGATGCTGAAAACTTGGGTGAAGCAGGCGGGTATTCGAGATGTGGGCGCCTATTTTTCCGTAAAGAACGCCAAACAGGAGTTGGAACCTTGGTCGCAGCTTTTTTTGGTTTCCAGTCGGGGCTATATGCTGGGCTATCAATCGCTTCATGCTCCAGCGGTTCGGCCTATCCACCGACTGCTGGCAAAGATGGCCGATGAACTCATGCACCTACAGATCGTCCGGATAGACTTTGCAGAATACATTTACGATTAGATTGGAGTAGGTTATGCTGATTGAACTATGGCAAGGACTGCTGATTCCTTTTGCGGGGACGACATTGGGTGCGTTCTGCGCTTTTTTATAAAAGATAATTTAAAGTGGGCTGGTATAGCGTGTACTTATCGGCTTTGCGGGGTGATAGCAGAGGCTTCCATCTGGAGTCTGCTGCCTGCAATGGAACAAACATCTGACATGGAAAGATGGTCTTTTGTACCTGCAGTTGTTGAGTTCTGGCTCGGCATGGTATTCCTGCTGGGGTTAGAACAGTTAATACCGCATCTGCATCGCGGAGGCTTAGTGGTTGAGAAAATCAAAAGCTGTCTGGGAAATTAACACCAACTGTGGCGCTGGGAGCTTAAATGAACATCGGCAAAGGGGGACAAAATGGATTTAAAATACTTGCCACAGATAGGGGGTAAGCAAACGTTTTTACTATTCTAAATGAAATCAAACTATTTCGGATCTCTGTTCGTCCGGATCTGAAAGGAGTATTTTTATGACACTTGCAGAATTTCGCCAGGTTTATCCTGAGGATGCTTTTATAGTCAGTAGTGGAAAAACATTTTTCTATCGTTACTATAAAAATCCTGAAGCCAGAGCAACTCTGGTGCTGCTTACTGGCGGTATTGGCTTATCGGATCTGTTTTACCGGCACTTTGACCGATTTTCCAGAGACTTTTCGGTTTTGACCTTTGATTATCAAATTCCCTTTGCGGACAATGGCGAGTTTGCTGATGCTGTAGTGGAACTGCTACACAGTCTGAGGGAAAAAGTTTGGTTGGTGGGACAGTCCTTGGGCGGCGTTGTAGCTCAAATTATTGCTCAGCGTCACCCGGATGTAGTAGAGGGTTTGGTTCTCTCGAATACCTGTTCATTATCCGGCAGCATGAGCGAGGCCGGATATCGGGACCTGATGAGAATACTTGAGGGCCAACAGAAGTTCAGAAAGTGGCTGTCTATCCTGCCTTTTTCCGTCATTAAACAGATTATGAAGTGGATGGTGCTGAAAAACACAACGGAAGACTTTACGCCAGAGGAAAAGGCAGGAATAAAGGAAATGTGCGATTCCATGCTGGAGCTGCTCACTAAACCTTATGAGGCGCATATGATCGACTTTCTGATAGACGCGAAGCACTACCTTGATTTGACCCGGGATGATTTCGCTACATGGGAAGGTAGGGTGCTGTTGATTCTGTCAAGAGACGATACAACATTCACCCCTGCCTGTAAGTATGACCTAATTAACCTGATGCCCAACCCCACAGTAGTTGAAAGGCTGACCGGTGGACATTTGGCTCTGATGGTGCGGTTGGAGGACTATATAGACTTGGTGACCGAATTTATCAAAACACGCTCTGATTAACACCCCAACGAAAGATTCAAACAGGAAGTTTTTAATTCTATCCATGGAATTTTCTTGTGGTGCATTATATATGCTGTCAGGAAGAATCCCTAAAAAGAAGGAGGAGTCGCTATGCCCAAATTAGGTGTTGTGGAAGATACGCTATTTATCCCCATGTTGGGCAGGTTCTACGCCAGTGAGCATTGCCCGCAAATCTTATATGATAAAAAGGCTCTTGAGCTGAAGGAAAAGCTGCCGTCCAATGTGCTGCAACAGGAGAGTCAGAGCCAGTATACCTTGATCGCCTCTGCTGTTCGATCTGCCAATATGGATCGGTTCATCCAGGCGTTTCTGGCGCGCAAACCAAATGGTGTGATTGTCCAAATTGGATGCGGTTTGGAAACAACCTATAATCGTTGCGATGATGGACGAACACTCTGGTATGCTGTGGATCTGCCACAAGTGATGGAATATCGTCGAAAACTGCTGCCAAAGGCAGAAAGAGAAGTCTATCTTGTTGGTGATGCCTTTGCTGAGAATTGGATCAGGAGAGTCCGAGCCGATGTGCCAGATGCCCCCCTCTTGATCATTGCGGGCGGTCTATTTCACTATTTCCAAGATACTAAAGTCCTGGGAATGTTCCGAATGCTCTGCCAGTTTGGAGATATAGAGATTGTTTTTGACACGGTGAGCAAAAGCGGCATGACCATGATGAGGAAGAAGTATATGAAGCAGATGGGGCATGCGGATGCTGAGATGTTCTTCTATGTGAATTCAGCGGTGGAGCTGGCCGAAAAAATCGGCGGCGGGGTCAAGGTTCTTGCTGAGGAAGCCTACTATCGCCATACCCCCAGAAACGGCCTACAATTTTCCACAAGGATCAGTATGTTGGTTTCAGACCGTTTGCGGATGGTAAAAATGATCCATCTGAAGTTGTAAGAATAAAAAGGGCAGGGGGATCCATAGGCAACTACAAAAATTTCTCTTGACGACAGGTTGTGAGTCCTGTATAATCATCACAAGGTTAGTTATAACTAACGAACAAAATAATAAATGGAGGCAAGCCTTATGTCCCTGATTCAGAAAGAAATTGCTGATTTTACCGTTCAGTGCTATCAGAACAACACCTTCCGTGCCGTTAGCAAATCGGATGTTCTGGGCAAGTGGGGCGTATTTTTCTTCTACCCTGCCGACTTTACCTTTGTCTGCCCCACAGAGCTGGAGGATCTGGCCAACCTCTACGAGAAATTCCAGGCGGTGGGCTGCGAGATTTATGCAGTCTCTTGCGACACCCACTTTGTCCACAAAGCTTGGCATGACGCCTCTGAGCGTATTCAGAAGATCCAGTATCCCATGCTGGCTGATCCTACCCATTGCCTATCCAAGGATTTTGAGGTCTACATCGAAGCCGATGGTTTGGCAGAGCGTGGCAGCTTTATCGTGAACCCGGAGGGGAAGATTGTGGCCTACGAGGTCAACGCCGGCAACGTGGGCCGCAATGCCGACGAGCTGCTGCGGAAGGTTCAGGCCTGCCAGTTTGTGGCGGAGCATGGGGACGAGGTTTGCCCCGCCAAGTGGCAGCCCGGCGCCGAGACCCTGAAGCCCAGCCTGGATCTGGTGGGGCAGCTGTAAGCTATGGAACAGATGGAACATCTCTATGATGTGGTGGTCATCGGCGGAGGCCCGGCGGGACTGACTGCCGCCCTCTACCTGGCCCGTGCCCGTTATCGTGTGGTGGTGGTGGAACAGGAACGCTTCGGCGGACAGATCACCATTACCTCGGAGGTGGTCAACTACCCCGGCGTGGAGCACACCAGCGGTGCTGAACTGACCGAGACCATGCGCAGACAGGCGGAAGGCTTCGGCGCGGAATTCCTGCTGGCAGAGGTCACCGGCCTGGAGCTGGAGGGCGATGTGAAAACCGTCCGCACCAGCCGTGGGGCGCTGAGCTGCTTCGGCGTGTTGCTGGCCACCGGCGCCCATCCCCGCATGGTGGGATTCCGGGGTGAGGAGCAGTTCCGGGGCCGGGGCGTGGCCTACTGCGCCACCTGCGACGGAGAGTTTTTCAGCGGAAAAGATGTCTTTGTGGTGGGCGGCGGCTTTGCCGCAGCGGAGGAGAGTGTGTTTCTCACTAAGTACGCCCGGCATGTGACCATCCTCATCCGGGGAGATGACTTCAGCTGCGCCCAGGCCACGGCGGACGCTGCCCGGAACCATGAGAAGATCACCATTCTCACCAATACGGTGGTGGAGGAAGTTTCCGGAGATACTGCGCTGCGCAGCATCCGGATGCGCAACACCAAGACCGGGCAGGAGACGGAGCATCAGGCGGCGGACGGGGAAACCTTCGGTGTGTTCGTGTTTGCTGGGTATGAGCCGGCCACCGAACTGGTCCGTGGTCTGGCTGAACTGGACGGACAGGGATATATCCTTACCGACCGCAGCCAGAAGACCACATTGGATGGTCTGTATGCCGCTGGTGATGTGTGTGTAAAGCCTCTGCGCCAGGTGGTTACTGCTGTGGGCGACGGCGCTCTGGCTGCCACCGAGTTGGAGCGGCTGTGCGCTGCCATGCAGCAGAAAACCGGTTTGCGGCCCCAGGCTCCCAAGAGCCGGACACCGGAACCGGAGGCCCAGGCACAGACGAAAGACGGTCTGTTTACTGGGGAGATGCTCTCCCAGCTCCACACGGTATTCGATCGGATGGTTTCCTCCCTGATTCTGCGGCTCTGCTTGGACGAAACACCTGTCTCCGCCGAGCTGGAGCACTATATGCAGGAGCTGGCTGCCCAGAGCGACAAGCTGTCGGTGGAGCAGGGCGATCCGTCCAAGGTCGAGCATCTTCCCTGTGTCCTGATCTGCCGCTCCGACGGCAGCTGGACAGGCTTGGCCTTTCATGGCGTGCCCGGCGGCCATGAGTTTACCTCCTTTGTCCTGGGGCTCTACAATGCGGCTGGACCGGGCCAGGCTCTGGATGAGGAGACTGAGGCGGCCATCCGGGCCATCCGGAAACCGGTGGAACTTCAGGTGCTGGTGTCCCTCTCCTGTACCATGTGCCCGGAGCTGGTGACGGCGGCGCAGCGTTTGGCTGCGGCTCATCCTGATATTTCCGCTCAAGTATATGATTTGAATCACTTTCCCGATTTGAGGGAGCGATATCAGGTGATGAGCGTGCCCTGCCTGGTGGTTAACAGTGGGGAGAAGATCTCCTTCGGAAAGAAGAATATCCGGCAGCTGCTGGAGCTGCTGATGCCATAGGCACAAAACGTGTCGCACGATTTGTGCGGCGCGTTTTTGCAATCGATTTAGAAATTAGAAAAACAATTTAGTAGTATTCAGAATTAAAGCAAATTTTTACAAGAACGAGACCGCCCTGAACAATCGGATGCCGTCCAAAGAGCAAAAAGTATTTTGAATAGTATCCGGTAATTCGCCCAGGCATCTGACTTGAAGTTGTGCAAAAAGCCTTTGCCTCAGACCAAAGATTGTTAATCGGATTGAAGTTAGGATAATACCATAGAAGGCCGCACCCCAAAGCAGGTGCTCATTCCATCCAGTGAATCCAGTCGGTGGCAAACAGATTCTCTTTTAGGCACACAAAGTAGAAGGCCCCGCTCATAGGCGTTTCTGCCAGATCAAACCGGGCCAGCACCCCGGAATCCAATTCTTTGGATACTGCTGCCTCGTATAGAAACGAGATCCCCAGACCATCCGCAACCAGAGATTTGATGGTAGAAAAATCGCTGATGGTTGTTGTTTTGGAAAAGCGATTCAGGGTGCGGTTGTGGCGGCGCAAGGCGTCTTCAAAAATGGTTCGAGTGCCCGAGCCGGGCT